>CALUWB010000012.1 GCA_944324375.1 Candidatus Gastranaerophilales bacterium
TGCCATAATCTGCTCTCCTCGGGACTTTTTCTTATTTGAAGTTATTTGATTTAACTTACATATATATAAAGTATATAACTTTCAAAAACTTGCTTTTTTTATAACACAAATTTTTTATTCTGTTACATTTGTTTACAATTATTGTTTCGAATAATCTCGGAATAATGATTTAGGGTGAATTTTAAAGACATTACATATAATACATAATGTTGAAAGAGTAATTTTATGCTTGCCATCTTCTATTTTTTTATTTTGTATAATGTTAAACTACTTTTTATGGCTAATTCTTTCTGAGTCATACTAGTCTTTTCTCTTAAATGTTTAATTTTTCTACCTATGTATTTATAAATATCCATGTTTCCTCTCTAAAAATTTAAATTATATTACAAAATTACTATTCTATAGAATAGTAATACTATATTATAAAATATTAAATGTCAACTCTAAAATAAAAATGTTATTATCATAATATGATTAATAACAAATTATCCGAAATATTAGGCAGAAAAAGAATTAAAATGTCAGAACTACAAAGAATGACTGGATTAAGTCAAACTGCAGTTATAAATCTGTATTATAATAAAACTAAAAGTATTAGTTTTGATACAATTAACAAATTATGTAATGCTTTAGAATGTAATATCCAAGAATTATTTGAATTTATTCCCGATTAAATTAAGAAGAACGTCCAGTCGCATCAATGCGTTTTAGTCTTTGTTCGATGCGTCTATACCATGCTAGTTTTTGTTGGAATAATGTTTGATACCCTTTGAATTGTGCATTAGATAATTCTAGCATTTGCTTATCACATAATTTTTCTAAAGTTTTTGCAAGATATTCTGTATATTCTTTTCTATCAATATTTGGGTTGTCCAAGTGAATTTCTTCACCAAATTCAACCCATACTTCAGGTCTATTATCACGCATAAATAAGTAATTAACAGCGATAGGAACAAGATTAACTTTTCCATATTTTTTAGCTGCTTTTTGCGCAATATATGTTAAACCTGTTTGGAATTCTATTGGTCTGAAATTTGGTGGCTTAATAATACCTTGAGGGAAAATGTACAATATATTTTTAGGATTTGACAAAACATTAACAGAATATTTTAAAGCAGCCATAGATGCTTGTGCTGATTTTTTGTTAACATTAAAAGCTCCACCACGGCGAAGAAGAGGAAATCTGTTTAGTTCTTCAACCATCAATCGAATTTCTTTTTTCATAATACGGTTGCAAATATTATAACCTACAATTCCATCCCACCAATTTGAATGAGGAGCGAAAAATATTGTAGGAATTTCTCCGATAGATTTAACATTTTCTACGCCTTTATATCGCATTGCATAGAATCTATTTTCTAGCATATTGTAGAAAAATCTATCAGCTACCCATAACCAGAATTTTGATGTTCTCGCCGGTCTAAAGTTTTCGTCTTTATCTCTGAGTTTCGTAGGCGGAACTTCAGAATACATATCCTCTAAGTTTTCCATAGAGTTATTCTATCATCGACATATATATTTTGTTAATACCCTTTGTGGCTATTTTAATAAAAGTTCATATTCTTCAACCCCTGATGGGATAAATTTTAGGTTATTCTTTACCCAGTAACCTTCTACTTGTGGGATTTGCGTGTTAATTGCAAAATATGTTGAACCTGATCCTGACATTATAGAATTTGGAATAAGTGATTTAATTTTTTGTAATTCTTCATAATCATCAAAAACAGCTACTTCTAAATCGTTATGAAGGAATTGTCTTACATCCGTTCCGATTTTTATTGAATCAATCATTTTGAATGTCATATCTAAATCAGGTTTTTTCTCTAGTTGAGAGAATTTTGTATAAGCTTCTTTTGCGCTTATACCAAGATTTAGAGGTTTAATTAGTGATACTTGATTTTCTCTAAATGGAAGTTTTTCTATTTTTTCACCACGACCTGTTGCTAAAAGACAACCTCCTTCTAAACAAACGTTCAAATCAGAACCAAGTTGAGAACATAAGTTGTGTAATTCTTCTTTAGACAATTTATTGAATAATTTATTCAATCCATATAAAGTTCCTGCAGCATTTGTACTTCCACCTGCAAGTCCTGCTGAAATTGGAATATTCTTTTCGATAAATATTTTTATTTGTTTATTTTCTATCCCTGTATTATCTAAATATAATTTTGCAGCTTTATAAACTAAATTTCTTTCATCATAAGGGATTTCATCACTTGTTCCAGAAAGAATAATTTCATTATTTTCGGCTTCTTCTATATTTAGAGTCAAATAATCATACAAATTAATCATCTGCATAATGCTTTGAATATTATGAAACCCATCAGGTCGTTTATTTAAAACTTCTAATGTAAGATTAATTTTTGCAGGAGTTTTAACTTTTATTTGCATTTTTTAATCCTTCTGATAATTCCCCAAACTTCTCAATTGAGATATTTTCAGCTCTTGTATTTGTATCAATATTTAATTTTTCAAGAACCGAATTGACAACATCTTTATCAAAACCACCATTAACAAGACAGTTTTTTATATTCTTACGTCTTTGAGCAAAACCGGCTTTGATTGTCCTTCTAAAATGAGAATAATCACTTAATTCTAGTCTTGGTTTTTCATTAATTTTTAACCCAATTAATGCTGAATTAACTTTTGGAGATGGATAGAATGAACGACGTCCTACCAGCCTTAAAATTTCACAATCTGCCCAGAACTGAGCGAGAATTGTTAAAAGCCCATATTCTTTAGAAGGACTTGTTTCATCTGCAACAACTCTTCTTGCAACTTCTTCTTGAACCATAAGAATAATATCTTTGATAGAGTTTCTATTTTTATTATCTAAATCATCGACTTCTCCTAAAAGATGAGCAATAATTGGTGCTGTAATATAGTATGGAATATTCGCAACAACTTTTACTTTTTCACCTTCAGGTACAAGTTCCCAGATGTTAGTTTTCAAAATATCTTGGTGAATAATTTCTAAGTTATCACATTCTATTTTTTCTAATTCTTTTATAGCTTCTTCATCAAGCTCTATTGCAATAACTTTTTTTGCGTATTTAACTAATTGTTCGGTCACAAAACCAACACCAGGGCCAATTTCCAAAACAATATCATCTGGTGAAATATCTGCAAAATCCAATATATCAGATATTACATCAGGATTGACAAGGAAATTTTGTCCTAGTCGTTTTTTAGTTCTAAAAAATTTTGCTCTTTTTACGTAATCCATCTTACTATTAATAATAATACAAACAGGTAAATGTTTTTATATTTTCATTTGATAATTTTATATTATGATTAAATGATACAAAACATTTCAAATAAATGTTTGTATCCTTTTTAGGGAAAAGGAGTTTTTATGTATTATTGCAAACAAAAATTAAGTTACGAAGATATTTTGAAAGAATATCAAAATGGCTGTAAAGATTCAGAGACTATTGGCATGGAATATGAACGTTTGCCGATAGATAAGGACTCACATCAAGCAACACCTTATTATGGATTGTTTGGGATATGTGAGTTATTAAAAGAGTTTGCAGAAATTGATAATTGGGATTATATTTTAGATGATAATAATATAATAGGATTGAAAAAACTTCATGACACAATTACCCTTGAACCTGGTGCACAAATAGAATATAGTATAGAACCTGAGAAATCAGTTAAAGAATTAAAAAACAAAATAGAATCAATAGATAGTGTTTTAAACATACTTTTAGATAAATATGGAATTCAACTTGTTAATTATGG
Source organism: Candidatus Gastranaerophilales bacterium (assembly GCA_944324375.1). Taxonomy (GTDB): domain Bacteria; phylum Cyanobacteriota; class Vampirovibrionia; order Gastranaerophilales; family Gastranaerophilaceae; genus UMGS1585. The sequence goes on from CALUWB010000012.1 coordinate 3,748, forward strand.
AGTATCACCATTATCAACATACAAAAATATACAACTAATACCAAAACGTAGATACAAATATATGGCAAATTATCTTTGGGGAATTTTATCAGATGTAATGATGCGAGAAACAGCAGGTATTCAGGTTGGTATTGACTATAGCTCAGAAGAAGATGCAATGAATAAATTGTACGTTGCAAGTATTATGTCCCCTTTTATGACTGCAATGTTTGCTAATTCATCAATAAGAGGTGGAGTAAACACAGGTTATAAATCCTTTAGAGGTCTTGCTTGGCTCAATACTGATAATGAACGTTGTGGATTCGGAACAGATTTAGGTCAAGATAATGATTTTACTAACTATATTAATAATGTAATTGAATCTCCAATGATATTTATTATGAGAAACAATAAAATTATCAATATTGACGGGAAAATAACATTTAAACAATTCCTAAAATATGGATATCAAGGTTTTGAAGCAGGAATAGAAGATTATAAATTACATTCAAATTTATATTTTCCTGACATTAGACTTAGAAAATTTATAGAAATAAGAAACCACGATTGTGTCGGAAATGGACTACAATATTCAATTCCTACGATATACAAAGGTATTTTATATAACAACGATGCAATGGATGAAATAAAATATTTGCTGAAAGATTTATCTTCAGAAGATATCGAAGAATTTCGTTTTCTTGTCCCTAGAAATGCACTAAATACAAAGATTAAGAACACATTAGCAAAAGATGCTGCAATAGAAATCCTAAACATTGCATATCAATCATTAGATTCAAAAAATGATGATGACTCCGAATTTATTCTTCCAATTATGGATCTAACAAAAAAGGGACTTACTCCCTGTGATTTAAATAATTAAATGTATATATGTAACAATTAACGATATTACTAACAAAAAATAATTTTAGCCTTTTTCATGTTTGTAGAATTAATAAACAAAAGATTGGTTATATGGAAATATCTATAAATACACAAAACAATAATAATACTTACCCAAAATCAAATCTAAACAAAACTTCAGGTATAATTGCAGGTACAGGGTTCTCTACATATCATGTTATTAAAAGTGTTAATAGAATGAAATCTTTTAGAGGCAGAAGATTATACATTAATACGTACAATAATTTCAAAGAAAAGTACCCTGATTTTGTAGAGAAAATGCCACTTAAACAATTTGTTAAAAATTCTAAAAAGGCAACTTTTGGAATATTAGGATTAATTACTGTAACTACTATTGGACTTGGTTATACTATTGGTAAAAATATCGATAAATATATTGATAAAAAACATCAAGAAAAAATAGCTAATAATAAATAAAGGGTAAAGAATAAATAACATACAAAAAGGATAAAAGAAAAACTTTTATCCTTTTTTAAATACATTTATTTACCACTCCCTAATATTTCTATATGGTTCGCATAACAAATTCTGACTCACCTGCCTCTACTTCGAATGATACTCAATCATTCTTGTAGAGTTATTCTATTTACCCCCTAATCTAAATCAATAGGCTCTCTTTGGATACTATCTATTGCATCTCTTGCAGTATAAACCAAAGAATCTGGGACATTATCTATTGTCGTAAGCTGTCTTAAAACATCAACAACTCGTTTGAAACATCTTACGATATCACCTTCGCCCATTTCTACTTGGTCAACAATATCATCCCATTCTGCACCATTTGCCCACATTTCAATCAATGCACAATAGAATGAATTTATATACATATCATCATCGATATTATTATCGTTTTGAGCTCTATCGAGTTTGCGTCTTATGTCTTTAATTTTATTCAAAGTTTTGCGAACTTTTTGACATAATGGGAGCTCTGAATACATATCAGCTCGCATATCCTCAGTTGTTATTGCACAAATTACGCTTGCTAATTCTGCAGGAGTTAAATCATTCAAAACATCTGAGAAAATTATCTCTGCTAAGAACAATTCATTTTCTGACCGAATTTGCGAAACTGTTTTACCTTTATCTGTTGGAAAATCTTTTTCTATATAACCAAATTGTTCTAAAACTTTTTTGTGTGAAATAAATTTGTTCCAGAAAATATCTCTTTGTAAATCAATTTCTTTTGAAATTTGCGCTTCTTTAAGTAGATATCTACGTAATAATTCAATTGCTTTGATATGCTTTTTATAAACCTTACAAGTATCACATTGGTAGCTTTGCATTTTATGTAACTGTGATTTTACAGTTTTTTCAAAGTCTAATGCTTCTTGTGGGAATGGTCTTTTCTTACCTTTTTCTTGGCGTCTTATTGTTTTACATATACGTCTGTTTTGAACATACATATCTTTGATTTTGTTATACTCTAACAAATCATCATTAGTTAATTTACACCAACATTTAAATTCTGAATTTTCTTGTATTTTCGCTTTAATATCTTCTAATTGCATATTAAGACCAGAAAGTCTTGAATTAGAAGAATAATACCCAAAACTTTTTAAGATTAATTCTTTTGCTTCATCTACAGTAAATCTTTGAAGAAGGTTTGCAACCATTGAATAACTTGGAGAGAATCTACTTTCTAAAGGATTAGCATCACTTAAAACCAATTCTGCAACTTCTTCAGGAGATTGGAATTGAGAGCCAACAATGGTTACATATCCAACCTCATCCATTCCACGCCTGCCTGCACGACCTGACATTTGCAAGAATTCACTTGCTGTTAGCATTCTATGCCCTTCATCAGTTCTTTTGCTTACTGAACTGATTACAGTTGAACGAGCCGGCATGTTGATTCCGGCAGCCAATGTTTCTGTTGCAAAAACTACTTTTATCAATCCTTTTTGGAAAAGTTTTTCAACCAAAACCTTCCAACTTGGTAGTAATCCGGCATGATGAGATGCCACACCTTGCAACAAATATTCTATATGTTTATTCTTATAAAGATATGGATTTTCTGCGATATAATCATCTATTATTTGCTTAATTTCTGCTTGCTCTTTTGGAGTTACAAGACATAGGTCTGCACATTTTTCCATTTGCTCATCACATTTTTTCCTTGAAAAAGTGAAATAAATGGCAGGCAACATATCTTTATCGTGTAAATTTCGAACAACATCCTTTACAACACTTTTTTGAATAATCTTTCCGCCACGGCCTCTTTTGAAACTCTTTTTCTCAGGTCTGATTTTTTTATTCAAAGTTCCACCAGGAGCCAAAAGTGGCAAAATTGTATTAGGTTGAGAACTGTCAAAATAATAAAATCTCAACGGAACAGGTCGAAAATCTGTATTAATAAGTTTTGTTCTTGAATGAACTGTATTAATCCATTCAGTAAGTTTATCAGCATTAGCAACAGTTGCTGAAAGAGCTATAATCTGAACGTTTGTAGGACAATAAATTATACTTTCTTCCCAAACAGTACCACGTTCTTCATCGTTCATATAATGAACTTCATCTAATACAACGTATTTAACCTTTTGCATGTTATCTGTAATTGAGCCAAAATTAGTACAATATAACATATTTCTAAAAACTTCAGTTGTCATAACAACAATCTGAGCATCACGATTAAATGAAGAATCCCCTGTTAATAGCCCAACTTTATCAGCACCATATTTTTGAGAAAAATCGCTAAACTTTTGGTTAGATAATGCCTTTAAAGGTGTTGTATAAAAAACTCTATCGCCTGTTTTTAAAGCACAATGAATAGCGTGTTCTGCAATAACTGTTTTCCCAGCACCTGTTGGAGCGCATACAACAACGCTTTCACCGTTGGAAATACATTCACAAGCCTCTTTTTGAAAATCATCTAACTCAAACGGAAAATCAAACATTTTTAATCCAAATCTTTCTCAATACTATGGGGTGTCCTTACACTCTTATTATGTCATATTACCCACTTTTTATCAAGGGGAGTATCTAATTCAAAATTAAAATTACAGACCCAATAACCATAATAACAGAGCCTAAAAGTTTTTTATAAAAATGTTCCTCTTTAAAAAATTTGTACCCGAATATTACATTAACAATGGAAGACAACTGAAACAACGCCAAAGCATAAGATACATTCATATTGTTAAATAAATAATTTGTCGTAATCTGCATTAAACCAAACATTAAAATTAAACCCACAAATTGCAATGATGATATTTTATCAGGAATTTTGAATCTGTCTTTTTTCAATAATGCAAAAAGAATTGAAAATAAAAACCCAAAGAATGACCAAAAAATAAATGAAACAACAATATCAGATAATAATATAACCTTTTTTATCATCAAGGCTTCTAAGGCTGTAAAAAACAAAGCCAAAAATCTATAAATTATATCTTTTCTTTTAAATAATTTTAGAGAAAATTTTTCCTCAACAGTATCAAAAACAAAATAACTCCCCCATATAATTAAGGCAATCGCAAACAAACCTATAAGAGATGGAATTTCTTTTAATAAGAAAATTCCAAAAATCATTGCAACAACTGATTTATAAGAATTTATAGGCCCTAAAACAGACAAATCACCTAAAGATAAAGCTTTTACTAAAAAAGCATTCCCTAAAGCACCAAATAACCCACCAACAATTGCGTATTTCCATACCTCTTGAGGTAAGTTTATAAAATTAGTATGAAAAATTACAGGTAATAATAAAAAACATAACCCACCATATGTAATAGAATTTACTACAAATGATGTAAAACTTTGGGTAAGTTTTTTTTGAAAAACATTAGCCAGTGGGTTTGACAGTATTCTAAGTATTAGAGATATTAAAATCATTCTTTTATTATAATTAAAGAACAATTAACTAATCAATGCTTTCAATATTTTATAGAAATCTCTAATTTTATCGGGATTTTCTTTTAAAAGAGTATTAATTTCATCTAATAAAACATCATTATTTTGATAATGTTCAATTGTAAATAAATCTTGTGGTGAAACATTTAAAACTTTTATAATTCTTTCTAAATTTTCAGCTGTTGGATAATATTTTCCATTTTCAATATTACTAATACTCGTAGATTCAATTCCTATTTGTTCAGCAACATATTCTTGCGTAAAACCTTTACTTTTACGAAATTCTTTTATCCTTTTACCTAATAATTTCTTTATATTCATATATGCCTCAGACATTATTATCTAAGAATTTATATATAAATTTAATGATGTAAAACTATAAAAAAGTATTGACTAAATATAGTTATACAAATATAATATTTTGTATAATTTAATTTTATTTTAAATTTATAAAGTTTTACAAAGGAATTAAGTATGATTATTAGATTTATTATTATTTTAAGTTTAATTTTATTTTCCAACAAAGCTTATGCAGAAGGGTATGGATATAAATACTTAGATGGAGGAGGAATATACACGAATATTACTCTACCAAATTGTATTTATAAAGATAGCCAAGACCATTATATTGATATAAATAAATTAAAAAAAGGCAAATCAACAACAACAAATATTTTAGGTTTAGTTCAAACAGGAAATGCAGGAATATTAGCAGCAGCTAAAGAGGCAGGAATAACTAAGATATATTTTGTTGAATGGAAAAAAACAAAAGTGTATGTTCCATTAGGATTTATACCAATTTATGTTGCTGGAATTGAAACAATTGTATACGGAGAATAGGAGCGAATATGAAAAGATTTATTTTAGGTATTTTGATGATTGTGTGTTTAACTTTATTTTCATTAGGAAATAAAGCAAATGCAATGGGCTTGTTTTATACAAATGCAAGTTATCCACTAACTGCAACAGGGACAAAAATAACTAATTTATCAAATTTAAAATCAGGGAAATCAGATTGTTTAAATGTACTATGGTTTGTAGAAGTTGGAGATGCTGGGATTGAAAAAGCAATGAAAGATGGACAAATAAAAAAAGTAAGTTTTATTGATATTAATGAAAAAACAGTATTTATATTTTTTAGAAAAATAACAACAACTGTTTATGGAGAATAATTTTATTATACAAACTAAAATTTGACAAAAAATATATAGACCAAATGGTCTATATATTTTTTTCAAACTTCAACCCTATGATTGATGAACCTTTCCTCCAAATAGTTTAAATTTATAATGTAGACTTGGTAAGTATAGTATATAATCGTGCAAAATTGCATGGGGAGAGAGGGAAAGAAAGTGGAACTTTCTGGACTAGAGCTAACATTAAGACGTATAAGCGCCATTGAAAATCAGTTTCAATCAATAATGAGCTTTGGAAATGATTATCAAACAAATAGCGACTTTCAACAAATACTTGATTCAACTTATGAAAAAGAATACGGTTCAAAATCAAGTATTCCTTCAAGTGGAACAAATGTTAGCCATGGGGATATTGACAAATTAATAGACAAATATGCATCAGCAAATAATCTTGATCCAGATTTTGTAAAAGCAGTTGTTAAACAAGAATCCGGATTTAATCCAAAAGCAAAATCACCTTGTGGAGCTATGGGTTTGATGCAATTAATGCCATCAACAGCACAAGGCTTAGGAGTAACAAATGCTTTTGATGCAGAACAAAATATTTACGGTGGAACAAAATACCTAAAAGGATTAATGGACAGATTTGATAATAATAAAGAACTTGCACTTGCAGCATATAATGCCGGCCCTAATGCCGTGAAGAAATACAATGGTATTCCACCGTATAAAGAAACACAAAATTATGTAAAAAATGTAATGGCAAGTTATGGAAGATTTAAGGACGCAAGCTAATGATACTAAGAGGATTTGAATCAGCATCAAATGGAATGTTGTCCTTAATGGACAACTTAGATAACACAGCAAATAACCTTGCAAACGTTAATACAGCAGGTTATAAAAAAAGTGCGTTAACCTTTAAAAATACAATGGATTCATCTGTATATCAAAAAAATGGAGAATTAATAAAAGGGCAAAGCACAGGGAATAACCGATATTTAGGTGAATTGAGTATGGGTAGTGAAACAATGAAAATCACATATGATTTTACTCAAGGTGGATTATCTCAAACAAGTGTTCCTTATGATTTTGCTATTCAAGGTGACGGATTATTCAAATTAATGGATCGAGATGGAAATATTTCATACACCAGAAATGGTTCTTTCTGTAAAAATAGTGCACAATTTTTAACAACAAAAGAAGGTGATTACGTTTTAGACAATCAAAATAGACCTATTAGGTTGTACAACGAAGATATGGCAGATAGAGCTGATGCATTTCAAATATTAGTAACCGAACAAGGAAGTATTGAAGCATTTGATGGAAGAAACAGAACGGCATTAGGAAGTATTGGAATATTTAATTTTAGTAACAAAGAAGATTTACTTTCAGTTGGATATTCAAGATTTAGACCAAGATCAGCAGACAACCAAGAGCTTATTACACCTCCAGCAAAATACACAATCCATCAAGGAATGCTTGAAATGTCAAATTCAAATGTAATAAGAGAAATGTTAAATACAATAAATACAAATAGAAATTATGAATCATTAAGTAGAGTAGTAACAACAAACAGTGATTTACTAGATTCGGCGATATCGGTTGGTCGTATAAGAAGTAACTAGAATAAAAAATTAAAACAGGGCGAGGAAAAATAAAAGATGTTAAAATCATTAACAACAGCAGCGACAGGTATGATAGCACAACAAAATAACTTAGATGTTATTGCTAACAACGTTGCAAACGTAAATACCACAGGATTCAAGCATTCAAGAGCTGAATTTCAAGACTTGTTATCTCAAGCTATCAGAACCCCAGGGGCAATGATGAACCAAGGTACATTCCAACCGGTAGGTTTAGAAATTGGATTAGGTGTAAAAACTGTTGCAACAACAAGAGTATTTACACAAGGTGTAACAATGTCAACAGGAAGAGAACTTGATGTTGAAATTGAAGGTGATGGTTTCTTCCAAGTTATGCAACAAGATGGTACATTAGCATATACTCGTGATGGTTGTTTCCAATTAGATTCATTAGGTCAGTTAGTAACTAATGATGGTTTAATTATTCAACCAGCAATAACAATCCCTCGAGATGCAACAGAAATTACAATTACACAAGATGGTAACATCTCTGTTACACTTCCAGGACAAACTCAACAAGCAATTGTTGGTACACTACAACTTGTTAAATTCCAAAACCCATCTGGTTTGTTATCAATAGGACACAATTTATACACTGAAACTCAAGCATCAGGAACTCCTATTCAAGATACACCGGGTCAAAACGGATTAGGAAAACTTCAACAAGGTATGTTAGAAGGATCTAATGTTCAAATCGTTGATGAACTTATAGGACTAATTAAAGCAGAAAGAGCTTTTGAATCTAATTCAAAAATCGTTAACAGTTCAAATAATATTCTTCAAGAAACAAACAATTTAGTTAGATAGTAATTAGAAGGTAATTTTAATGAAAAAATTTCTCAGCACAATTTTAACAATAATGATTTTTGCAGGAGTAGTATCTGCACAAACTATTAGTGCTGACTCTTTAAAAAAAGATATTCTAAAACTTATTGTTGAAGATTATTCGACTAAAACATCAGCAGAATTAGACATTAAAATTTCAATGTTACCTTTCCAGTGTTTAAATATTCCTGATGGAAAAGTTAACTATGAACTCGTAAACAACGATACAGATTTTAAACTAACATCAAGAGCAGTAAAAAGAATTAATATATACTTAAATGACAAACTGAATAGAACAATAAATGTTCCAATAGAAATAAAAGCATACGAAGAAGTTCCTATTGCAATAGATACAATAGAAAGAGAACAACCTATTACATTGTCAAAAGTAAGATTTAAAAAGATAAATATAGCAGATAAAAGTGATTTCATAGTAACAAAAGAGTCCTTAAAAAAAGAAATAATAGCTAAAAAAGAGTTTAAAGAAGGAGAATTTATTGATAGGCGTTTCGTAAAAGAAAGACCAGATGTAACAATGAACTCTGAAGTAAGAATTATTTTAAACTCAGATAACGGATTTCAAATAGCTATCGATGGCATCGCCAAAAAAGATGGTGTAATTGGAGAGTATGTAACAGTTGAAAATAGGATGTATAACAAAGTTTATAACGCAAAAGTTATAGGTGAAAATAGAGTATTAGTAAACATTTAATAAACTTGGGTAAGAGAAATGATAAAAAAAGTATTAGTTTCAATAGCACTTATATTAATGGTAACAATAACAACATGTACAAATGCAAATGCAGAATCATTATTTGTACTAGGCGCAAATGCCAATTATGGAGGATGCCCTAAATCTTTATTTAGTGGCGTTCAAGCAAGACAAATCGGTGATTTAATCTCGATTATTATGAGTGAAGACATTTCAATAAATGATAACCTAAACTATACAACATCAAAAACAAGTACAACTGTTGACACCTTTACATCATTCTTAAAAGACTGGTTTAGTCTCGGATTCTTAAAAGGAACTGATGGCTATGGTGGAAGCAATGAAGTAGAATCAAATGCTCAAGGTAATAGAACATTTTCATATGGTGATACAATAGCTGTTCAAGTTGTTCAACAAATGCCTAATGGGAATTTATCAGTTCAAGGGAAAAAAACTCTTGTTAATGGCAATGAAAGAATGGATGTAATAATAACAGGATTAGTTGATCCAAGATGGATTGACCAAAATGGACAAGTTTATTCATATAATGTAGCAAATCTACAATTTGCAATGTCAGGTAGAGGAACAATCTCTAGAAGTCAAAATGAAGGTATATTCAACAGACTTATCAAATACTTATTCTAGGGATAGAGGTAAATATAATATGATGAAAAAAATAGTTACAATAACATTAATATTACTAAGTTGGGTTATAACACCAATATCAACAATATCAGCACCAGTTAGAATAGGGAATCTAACCCACGTAAAAGGTGTTCGAGAAAACCAAATTGTAGGCTATGGTGTAGTAGTTGGTCTACCAGGAACAGGTGATAACTCTCGTTCAACTCAGATTACTAACAAAATGTTAATAAGAAACTTAGGAACAGTTATCGATCAAGAAAACTACATCCAAAAAGGTTCATCAGCAGCAGTTATTGTAACAGCAACAGTTCCAGCCTTTTCTAAAAACGGTGATAAAATTGATTGTACAGTATCAACAATAGCCGATGCAAAAAGTTTAGAAGGAGGTGTATTAGTACAAACAATATTAAAAGCTCCAAATGGTGAAGCTGTAGCAGTAGCACAAGGTCCTGTATCAGTAGGTGGTATTAATAAAATTGCAGGTTCAGCATCAAAACGAACAGCAATAACATCAACTGGTAGAATCCCTGGGGGAGCAATTATGGAACGTGACATTGATACACAAATAGGTGATGAAGGAACTATTACTATATCAATGGATAAATCAGATTACACAATGGCTTCAAGAATAGCACAAACTATTTCTAACACAATCGCACCTGCTAAAGCTATTGACGGTAGCTCAGTTTTAATCAACATTCCTTCAAAATTCCAAAATGATAGAGTTAGATTTTTATCAATAATCGAAAATATTGAAGTAACACCAACTGTTGAAACAGCAAGAGTTGTTGTAAACGAAAGAACTGGAACCGTTGTTATTGGAAGTGACGTAAAACTACTTCCTGCTGCAGTTGCTCACGGAAACATTACAGTAACAGTAACTCCAAATAACGAAGTTTCACAACCGAATGCTTTTTCAGCAGGAGCTACAGTTGGTTTTGCAAATCCGACAGTTGATGTACAAAAATCAAATGCAAGTTTAGTAAACATGCCAGCAAACAGCAACCTTAATGATTTAGTAAAAGCATTAAATGCAATTGGCGTTGCACCAATTGATTTGATTTCAATATTACAAGCATTAAAAAAAGCAGGAAGTTTACAAGCAGATTTAGTAGTAATATAGGGTGAACTAATGGATATAACATCAGGCATGGTAAGTAATATAACAGCAAACGCATTGAATTCAAGTGCAATTAGTGCTGATCAAGCAACATATAACCAAATTAAAAATGCTGGAGATAACAAAGAACAGTTAATGAAAGCAGCGCAAGAATTTGAATCAATATTCATCACCAAAATACTATCTTCAATGGAAGAAACAGTTGATAAAACAGGCAGTTTATTTGAAGAAAAATCTGGAGGATATTTAGATTCATTTAGACCTTATATGTATCAACAAATTGGTCATGATTTAGCAAGTAATCCTAATACTTCATTTGGATTTGCAAAACAAATATACAACCAAATGGAAAAATACGTTAAATAGAGTTAGTCAAAGATAAGGGAAAAAACATACAATGATTTCATCAATAAATGGAAATAGTTCATTACAAATGATAAATGCTCTGAATGCATTTGGAGCAAATCGTAGAATTGAACAACAAAATAATACAGTAGATTATGATACATCAAATGGAATTAACTTATCAGATAATGACAATTTACTTAACAATATAGATACTAAAGATGTAAGAAACTTTGCACAGAAACTTGGAGAAATTAACCTAACAGATGAAGATATCAAATATGGTTTAACATATGGTAGAAGTGTAATAGCAGATTACATAGCATAAGGGGTGGAGAATATGCAAGAAGAAATTTTTAAAAATTTAACAAGTATATTAGATAAAGAAATCAACTTGTATACAGAAATGAGAAATCTATATACCGAAAAGAAAGAAATTTTAATTAAAAACAACATATTAGAATTGACTAAAATAGATACAAAAATCATCGAGAATTATGAAAAAATCAAAAAAATAGATATCTTAAGATTAGATGCAATAAAAATGATAGGTGAAGATATTCATAGTATGAGTTCATTAATTGAAATTGCAGAAGAAAGATGTCCAAAATTTGTCATAAAATTAAAAGAACAACAAGCAAAATTAAATAATTTATCAAGTTCAATATCAATTTTAAATTTAACAAATATGAAATTAATTAAACACGGAATGATATTAACAGATAAAAAATTGAATATTATTGTCGAAGCATGTGCTCCTAAAGGAACAAGTTACAATGGCAAAGGTCAAGAAAACGATAATAATAATCTAGAAATGAGTACAATCATAAAAGATGTATAACGGAGAGAAAAAATAAAATGGGTGGATTGTTATCAACAATAGGCTTATCATCATCAGCACTAGGAGTAAATCAAACAGCTATTAGTGTAGTTTCAAATAATATTGCGAATATGAATACTGAAGGCTATTCTAAGCAAAAAGTGAATCTAGGTGCATTATTTTTAGATTTACCTATAGGTAATAATGCAGCAAATCAAGCAAAAACAAATTGTGGAGTAGAAATAATCAATATTCAAAGATACACAACCACATTTATAGGTTCTTATTATCGAGATCAATTATCAGAACAATCATATTTAAACAAACAAGAAGAAGCAATAACAAACATAGCAAATATGTTTGATGAATTAAAAGGACAAGGTTTAGATACTGCAATAGAAGATTTTTATGCAGCATTAGACAATTTAAACCAATATCCAACAGATATGAGTGCAAGAATAAACTTTTTAGATGCAGCATCAACTTTAACAACATCAATGAATAAAACATCTGCCAATCTAACATATTTACAAACATTAAGTGTAGGAGATGGTGTATCATTTGAATCTTTAGAGAACTCAGAAATATATACTTCAATAAAAGCAATAAATCAAGGACTTGAAGATTTAGCAAATGTTAATAATATGATACTTCGTTCACAAACTGGTACATTAGAAAATAATAGTTTACTTGATAAACGTGACCAAATATTAAATGAATTATCAAAATATGCTAACTTTAAAACAGATATTTTAGATAATGGTACAGTAAACTTATCTTTAGGTGGTACAAGATTAGTTGGAGGTACAAAGGTACTTGCAACCTTTGATGCACAAACAGCAACACAATACGATGAATACTGTCAGAGAAATGGTATCGATAATACTAATGAATCAAATGCTGTAATAATGTTAAAAAAAGATAACGGAACCATCCTACAAAATATAAATAATAGAATGACATCAGGAAGCGTAGGAGGGATATTAAATTCATATTCAACAGAAGATGGAGTAAATGTTAATACAGTATTAAAAAATTTAGATACACTAGCACAAACAATAGCAGATGTATTTAATGAGCTTCAAACAAGAGAAGGAGCATTTTATATAGATACAACTGGAGGAACACCTCAACTTTCAAATGCTAATTTAGAAAATTATGAAATATTCGTAACTAATGATGGTACAACAGAGATAACAGCTGCAAATATAAGTATTAATGGATTATTAACAGCAGATGGTGGATATAATTTTATAGCAACTGCTTATTTTGAAAATTATGATCCACTTGATCCAGATTCTGTAGACTTAAATGCAGTAGGAAATGCTGATAACATTATTGCAATGATTAATACAAAAACAGATAATACTTCAGCAGCATTTAATAATATCGGAAATATTTCATTAAGTGACTATTATAGTGGCATTATAGGTAAAGTTACCTCAGCTGTAACAGCCAAAACAAATGAATCAGATGCACAAGATGCAATAGTAACATCATTAGATACACAAACAAAAGAACAAACTGGAGTTGATTTAAACGAAGAATTAACCGATTTAGTTAAATTCCAAACAGCATATTCAGCTTCAGCTAGAGTATTTACTACTTGTAACACTCTATTAGATACACTTGTAAATTTAGGATTATAAAGGATAAATAAATGATTGGAAGAGTTTCATCATCAGCAATAAATTCAGCATTAGTAGGTCATATACAAAATAACTACCTTGACTATGCAAAATTAACAGAACAATTATCAACAGGTAAAAAAATTAATTCAATATTAGATGATACCCTACAATCCGTTAATATCATTAACTCAAACAGACAATTAGGTAAAATTGACTTATGGTCAGCGAATATTGGATCCTTAACAAATGAAATTACTCAATCTTCCGAAACCATAGATTTAATTATGGAAAAAGGTCAAAGAGCAAAAGATCTTGCAACTTCAGCTGCAAACGGAACATCAACAAAAGACAATCTTAAAGCAACTCTTTCTGAATTAGATAAAATAATTGAAAGTGTTGTAGATATGGCAAATACAAATTATAATGGCAGTTATATATATAGTGGAACAAATACCAAAACTCCACCATATAGTATTCAATATGGTATTGATGCTGATGGAAACCCGACTGATGAAATTATTGGAATAAAATATAACGGTACTGCTATTGATGGCGATTGGAAAAGACAATTAGAAATATCTGATGGAGTGTTTGAAACTGCAAATGTAACAGGAATGGAAGCATTTGGAGAATGTGATGTTGAGCCTGTTTATCAAGCAGATGGAGTAACTCCGGTATTGGATGCTGATGGTAATCCTACTTATACTGAAAATTCAAATAGTGGCATAATGGGCGATTTAATAGACTTTCGAAATGCACTTTCAGATACAATAAAAAAACTGGAAGAACAAGAAAATTTACCAGATAATGCAACTCAAGCAGAAAAAGAGGCAATAGGAGCTGAAATAAAAGCTTGTTATGATTCTATTAATGGATTATTAGATGGTTTTGATGATTCTATTAGCAAAATGACAGTCGTTAATTCTGAATTTGGTACAGAAGTAAACAAACTAGAAATGTCAACAGAATCTCTTACAACAAGCAAAAATAATTTAAAAGAATACATTTCAGGAATACAAGACTTAGATATAACAGAAGCTGTTAGTCAATGGTATTCTACTCAATATGCATATCAAGCAAGCATGCAAACAGCAACTTCAATTATGTCAATGTCTTTATTGAATTATATGTAATTTCTGGAAATAAAAGACTACAATAAATAATACTTACCATTTATTAAGGACAAAATTGTCCTTTTTTTTTGGGGGTAAATTAGGAATAAAAATAATAATTTAAATCATTAATTTTAGTTCTATTTATTAATACCAATAATATTGAATTTAATTGTAATTAATTAGTATTAAAATGTCAATATTAATTAAGAGGTACTAATAAAATGAATATAGTTAAACAAATTGCAAATAGAATTGTAGAATTAAGAAAAGCAAAAAGTAATTAAAATAATTTATGCTAATTTCTAAACAGACATAATGAGTAAGTACAATATTACTCATATATATTTTCCCCTCGGACTCACATCCGATTGGGGTTTTCGAAAATTTTTGCAAAAAACAAATTTTGTTAAAAATTTTTCTCTTTTCCCCATTGTAACAAATTATGTCGTTTTAAAGCTTTTAGGATTGAAAAAATATGATACATAGTAAATAATAATTATATACATTTACAGAGTAGACTTGGCTTAATTTTCAGATTAAATCAACAGTAGTTAATCCGCAAGATTACGGGCTCAAAACGTCCATCAGCTACATGTTCGTATTTAGTATGGGGAAGCAGTCAGTCACAGATGTTACCTATCAGCTGGACAGAAACTCTAACCATCGGTTATACCATTTCTACCGGCGAGGACGGGAGCGGAACTCTAAGACCCACAATTATTAAAGTATTCAGCTAGAAAGCTACCGTACAACGGCTGTCACTTGGGATATTTGGAGTACAAATATCAAAGGCTATATGCTTTTAAAACAGGTTTCAGCACTTTGCGGGGCTTTTTAGCATGTATACCTTTTTTATAATTTTATTTTTTCTCCATCTTCAGGAACTAATATTTTTTGAATATTATTTATCATAATAAATTCTTTTAAATCTTTTCTAGTCACTGTTAGATGACTTACTGTATCCATATGACTTGCAATAACAGTAGTATCTGGATAAGTTTGAATAAACTCTTTTAAATCTTGTTTATTCATAATAAGTTTTTCACCATTTATTACAGATGCACCACACAAATTTAGAACTACAATGTTAGGTAAAAACTTATCCATTGTATCCTTAACTTCATCACAATAAATTGTATCTCCTGCTACATATAAAGTTTTTTCATTACTATTTTTAAATATTACTCCCATCGCATCATATGGCATACCAATTTTGTCACATATCGGTTTTATAATTTCTCTTTTACCATGTTGGCAAGATGTCTTATATAATGTAATATCTTTATACTTAAATCCATCATATGATAAAATTTTAACGTTATTAAATCCATTAGAAACTAAATAATGTTTATCAAATTCAGATTGAACAAATATTAATTTATCTTTATCAATAGCTTCTTCTGCATAAATATCCCAATGGTCAGGATGAATATGAGTTAATATTACAGCATCAACATCAACAATTTCATTGATACTCATTGGTAATTCAACTCTTGGTTGCCTGATTTCAGGGTTTATTCCAGTATCAAACCCTGACATATAACCTTTTGGACCAAGCCAAGGATCTATTAAAAATTTAACATTATTATATTCTACAATTATTGTTGCATTTCTTATTTGAGTAATTTCCATTATGATTACCTCCTTAATAAAGTTATTACATTTTAAATGCTTATTTTTTTTTTATCAAGAATGTACTTTTTTGTATAATACTTACTTTTTTGTATAATAGTATTAATAAAGTAACTTAAGGAGATTATATGGCAAAAGATACAAAAAAAGGATATCAATGTCCATTAGAAGCAACCATGAATATTATTGGAGGGAAATATAAAGGAATTATTATAGGACATTTAATTAACAAAACTCTAAGATATAATGAGTTACAAAAATTAATTCCACAAGCAACCCCTAAAATGCTTATACAACAACTTAAAGAATTAGAAGCTAATGGAATTATTAACAGAAAACTTTACCCTGTAGTACCTCCTAAAACAGAATATTCTTTATCAAAAAGAGGAGAAACTTTAATACCTATAATAATAGAACTAAATAAATGGGGAATTAATTATTTAAAAGAAGAAGATATTCCTTGCAAATATATTGATGAAATCAATAAAAATAAGAATGACTGAATTTTAACTTAATAAGTTATTTACCCTTATGCTTCAGGTTCTTTTAAAACATTTTCCCAATGTTTCATACTATCAATTATAGGATCAGCTTCAGAATAAGCATCATCTCTTGTTTTAATATTCTTAGCAACTTCCATGCCAGCTTTTGCGCTAACAGCTAATCTAATTAATTCTGGCATATTCATTACAGGTTCTTTTTCAGAAACAAGATTTTTATGATATCTATCTTCATAATCCTCAGTTAATCTTGGTCTCCAAGTATCAGGACTATTATCTCTAGGATTATATGTTTTATCAATAGCAAACCAGTCTGAGAAAGTTAATTGAATATTTTGAGTTCCACGCATTAATTCTGTATATTTTGCTTTCAATCTTGTTCTTGGATTCTTTCTAATATTATCAATAAATCTTTCTCTTTCATTAGATTTTTCAGGATCAGAACAAAGATAACCACCTAAATATTCTGGCAACCAACCTGTACTTCCAGGATCATTAGGATCATCAATCCATTTTTGATTCAAATATTGAGCAGTTGGAAGGTTGTCGTGAGAACCAATTAAACTCCAATCAGGTTTAGGTACTGTTTTTTCCCAAATTTCATCACCTTTATTATTTTTTCTAATTTCACCATCTTTATTTCTTACAGGAGCCCAATCAAAACACATATCTTGAGTCCTTACACCTGTTGTAGTAATAATTCCTGGCAACTTTTCTTCATGTTCAAAAACCCATTTAAAAGTATTTGATTGTTCTCCAAGATTTTCCCAAACAGCTTCTTTAGGATTAATCCCATTTTCTTCAAGTGCAGGAATAATAATATTATGTAAAACTTTTCTATAATTTCCATTAGGATCAACTTCTTTTATATTTGAGAGATTTCCTCCCCATAATTGACTTCTATCTGCAACATTATATGTTTTTCCTTGATTAAAATCTACAACCATACGAACAGTATCTGCTTTATAGACATAAGGGTCAACCAATCCCATAACATTATCAACTCTTATATTTTCAACATTTTCAGTTGCACGTTTAACTTTTTTATAAAGAAGTTGCCCAGATAGACCTAAAGAACCATCTTCATTAAATAATTTTTTAGGATCAGGAAGTGGATTATTCCAAATTTGAGGAGAATTACAAGGGCCACCAAATTCAGCACCTATTTTCCAACCTGAAGCAAAAGCATCTTCATTTGCCCATTCATCAGCATAAGAGAAACCAACAAGTAAATCACCAATATATTTAATTCCATCTTTTTCACGTTCAGCTTTGTCTTCTTTTTCTTGTTTATCAACAATAAATTGAGCAAATTTATATTCATTAATCTCTTTTTCTGAACGATCTGTTATTATATCATATCTTTCAGATGCATCTGCATTTCCTTGATTTCTAAGACTAATTAAATGCTTATCAACAGGATTATCCCATTTGTGGAAATTATCTGTTTCATGAATATCAGATAACACATGAAATACTGCATAATTATCCAACCAATCATCATTATCTTTTTTGAAATTATTAAATTCAGCATTTAACTTTTTAGCTTTAATATCACCATTGTCTAATTTAGTTTGAAAATTTTCATAAGCCTTACTCATTAAAATACGATTAACTTCTTTAGCTTCATCAAAATCAGACATTTCATAAGATTTGCCTGATTTTTCTGGTTTAATATTAATCTCTTGAATATCTTTTTCTGAAATTATATTAGCATATCTATCAGTTGTTAATTCACCATAATTTATAAAAATAGGATTTTTAGCACATATAGATGCACGATATGGAGAATTGTCCCCTTTACAAAGTTCACCATTAGGACCTAATTGAATGCAATTAAAGCCATGCATTTTAGCCATTTTATTGAATTTTCTTTGATTATAAGGTGAACCAACATAATGATTTCTTGAAATAAGTTCTTTAGTATAAAAATTCTTTGCTCCATCTTTAGAATCTGGATAAACAGAACCATGTATAATTAGAGCACGATTTTTAATACCCAAATAATCAAAAGCCTTATTTATATCAGCTTCCATTTTAGGTTTTTCTTCCTCTTTAAGCTTACGCTTAAAATTAACATTTGAAGAACACACACGATTTTGATAACTAAAAATTCCTAATTCCATATTATAACAATACTAATACATATATTTTTTTGCTATTTTATGAAGTTTTTTTACAAAAGTATTAAATAATTATAAAATAAAATATAGAATAAACCTCTTGATTTGGGATAATGTTTAATGTTAAATATAATTACTGAGAAAATTATTTCTCTAGTCTTTAAGAAAGTAGATTCAATTTATTGAATAGTCGAAATATAAAATTAGCTAAATTTGCAGGGTTCTGTTACGGAGTAAAACGAGCAGTAGAAACTGTTAAGAAGTTAAAAGCAGATAACCCAAATAAAAATATTTGTATTTTAGGAGAACTTATTCACAATACACAAGTTATCCAAGAACTTGATGCTATGGGGATAAAAACTATTGATGAACTTCCAGAAAAAGGAGAAGGAATTTGTGTAATAAGAAGCCATGGAGCATCTCCTAAAGTATTTGAAGATGTAAAAAATGTGGGATTTGAAATAGTTGATTTAACTTGTTTGGACGTTAAAAAAGTTCAACAACAAGCAATAGAACTTGCAAAAGATGGATATTTTCTAATAATTGTAGGGAAATCCGAACACCCAGAAGTTGTTGCAATCAAAGCTAATGCAGAACTTTGGAGTGATAATGTAGTTGTTGCAAGTAGCCCTGAGCAATTAGAAGAATATAAAGAAAGTATCAAAAAACACAAAAAAGTTGGAGTTGTTGTTCAAACAACCCAAAGAGTAGATAATTTAAAATCAATAGTTGATTATCTTTTACCTATATCAAAAGAATTGCATATTGCAAATACAATCTGCTCAAGTACATCAATGCGCCAAAAAGAAGCAAAAGAACTTGCTCAAGAAAGTGATTTAATGATTGTTGTAGGTTCAAAGAAAAGTGCAAATACAACTCACTTAGCAGAGATTTTGAAAGATATATGCAAAACAATTCACATTGAAAAAGATACTGAACTAAATGATTATAAGGAACTGATTGAAAACGCAAAAGAAATAGCAATCACTGCAGGAGCATCAACTCCTCAATCAGTTATAGAAAAAGTTGTAAACCAAATAAAAGGAGGAATATAAAATGACAGCAACATTAGAAAGAACGTTAGATGAATTTGAAACTTTATTAGAAGAATCATTTTCAAAATCTTACGCAGTAGCAGATATCGTAGAAGGTACTGTTATAAAAAAAGAATCAGAAGGATATTTAGTAAGTGTTAAAGGTGCAAAAATGGAAGCATTTTTATCAAATAAAGAACTATCTTCTGAAGAACCAACATTAGAAGTTGGCGATATTAAAGAATTCTATGTATTAAAAGAAGAAAACGATGAAGATGCAATGTTATTATCATTAAAGAGAATTGCATTTGCTCAAGCTTGGGCTCAATTAAACGATGCAAAAATCCAAGGTGATACAATCCTTGCAAAAGTTGTTTCAACTGTTAAAGGTGGGGTATTAGTAGACGTTGCAGACCTTAAAGGATTCATTCCATCTTCTCAATTAAGAACAGGTACTCCATTTGATGGTTTAATTGACCAAAAAATCGAAGTTAAAGTTCTTGAAGCAGATCCTAAGAAAAACAAACTTATCTTATCACAACGTCAAGCAGTTGCTGAACAAAGAGATCAAGTTGTTGATAACGTTTTAGCTTCATTAGAAGAAGAATCAATTGTTAAAGGTACTGTTGTAAGAATAACTGATTTTGGTGCATTCGTTGACATCAACGGCATTGATGGTTTATTACCAATCTCAGAAATTTCTTGGCAAAGAATTAAACATCCTTCAGATGTTATTACTTTAGGCGACGAAATCGAAGTTAAAATCATTAAAATCGATACAGAATTAAAGAGAATTTCTTTAAGCTTAAAGAGAATGGGTGAAAATCCTTGGCAACAAATCGAAGGTCAATTCGAAGAAGGTCAAGTAGTTAAAGGAACTGTTAATAAAATCACTACATTTGGCGCATTCATCAACATATTCCCAGGTGTTGAAGCTTTATTACCAGTATCTGAAATGAGCAATGAAAATGTTAATCCATTCAACATGTTCAAAGTTGGTGATGAAATCGAAGTTCTTATCAAGAGATTCACACCAAAAGAACACAGAATTGCTCTTAGCACAAAAGATATTCCTAACGCATAGGATTATTTAAACATAAAAAATAACCATTCTTATAATAAGAATGGTTATTTTTATTTTTTATTATTTTCTCTATCCGAATCAGCCATTTCTCCATATGCATCGTATTCTAGAGCACTTTTCATCATTTCTAAATCAAAATCCGTATCTTTATCATTTAACCCAACATAAGCGACTTCATCTCTAGTTCCTTCAGCGCCACGAGAAGCAGACATCTTAGCAGCTGAACCCTGCTGAGTAGACAGAGCAGCATTATGCTGCTGACCTATTGAAAATCTTTGACGTATTGCTGATATAACTGACAACTTAATATTCCTCTTATTTTTAGATATTAAAGCTCATGAGTATAAAGTATTTTTAAATAATGAAATTTCAGAAAATTAAAAAAATGAAACATTTGTTACAATTGGTTACGAAAGAAATAGTATGATATAATCACTATTATGAAGAGAATAGCAAAATTTTTATTAATAGTTGTATTTTTAGCTTGTAATAGTGTATATGCAGCCGATTATAGAGTATTAGTTGTATCAGATAACCTTGCAAGTAAACCTTGTTTAGATGCTTTTGTATATGAAGAATCTGCAGAATTTTTTGCAAATCAAGTAATTAATAGGCTAAATTTATCCGGAACTGTTGAAGCTCCGACTATTTCTGAAGTTAGAGAAAAATTAAAACGTAATGAAAGATTATACTTAGAAACTAGAGAATCATTATTAAGATTTAAAAAAGAATATAATATCAATTATGTAACAGTAGGCAAATTAGCTAAAATGTATGGAGTTAATAAAGTTTTATTATTAACAACTACAGCAGATGCGCAAAACTATTTTATTAGAAGAACTTTTTGGGACTTTCTTAATATTCCAGGAGCAACTGTAATTGATCCTGCAATAAAATTATCAACTTATGCCGTATTAGTAGACACAGATAGAATGGTTAATATATGGGAAGATACATTCTATAAGACAATAAGCTCCTGTGAAGCAAGAATGGTAACGACAAATTTGCAACCACAAACACAACAACTTGAAAAAGTTAGAGATTATTCAAGAATGTTAGGGCCACAAATTGCACACCACGTTCAAGCAAGTATTGTTCCTGCAGTTACATTAACACGTGAAAATGAAATAACATACGGACCAAAAGATTTTGACAACGTATTTACAAAGAAATTTAGATGGTATAAACATGGCACTAAAGAAATTGCAAAAGAAACAGAAAACAAATATAATGATCACGTAGAAAACCAAAGAGCAAAAGGTGTTGAACCATTAGCTGATAAATTTAGACGTTGGAAATTAGAATTTAAACAAAGACAAGAGGCAAAAAAATTAGAAAAAGCTCGCCTAAGATTAGAAGAAGAGCAACAAAAACATATTCAAAATATAAATAATACAAAACAACAAGAGCCAAAAATAGAAGAAAAAGATTCAAATATTATTGAAATAAAAGATGTTCAAAAAATAGAAGAAAAGAAAGAAAAAGTTGATACAAAACCAAAACAACAAAAACAAGAAGAACCCAAAATATTAAATATAACAAAAGAAGAACACCTAACACCAGAGGTTGAAGAAGATAAGGTATATGAGAACCAAATCAAGTATTATCAACCAAAACAGCGTATAAGACCTGAGGCAAAAAATACAACTATTAACGATATTTAATAAAATAGTTGACGTAGAAACATGTTCTTGGTACACTTGATTTTGCTAGCAGAAATGAAAACTGAATAAAAAATAATTTGCGCTTGTAGCTCAGCCCGCAGTGAGCAATCAGCGAACGGTAGTTAAAATATTCTACCTGATGAGCTACAGGAAATGACAATTGAATAAAAATTTTAATTTGCGCTTGTAGCTCAGCAGGTAGAGCACTCCCCTTTTAAGGGATAGGTCGCGCGTTCGAATCGCGCCAAGCGCATTTTTTCATGCTTATTTTTACCTGCTGAGCTGCTCAGCTAGGTAGAGCTCCTCCATTTGCTTAGGTGTTGGTTGTTTATTTTATTTTTTATACTCTCAAAATGATAATTAATCATTTTGAGGAACGCAAACGGAGTCCTTCCTTTTAAGGGATAGGTCGCACAGATTTACCCCTTCGAATCGCGCCAAGCGCATTTTTTCATGCTTTATTTTTGTTTTTGGTTGCTGCGCCTCGCGTTAAACGGCAACGCTCGCAAGGACAGGGAATAAATATTATTACGTCATTACGAGGAACTTTTTGTTCCGAAGTAATCTAATAAACAATAAAATTTTATTTTCTGATTTCTTAGTCACTACATCACTAAAAAATAGATTGCTTCGCTTTGCTCGCAAGGACAGGTGATAAATATTTTTGCGTCATTACGAGGAACTTTTTGTTCCGAAGTAATCTAATAAACAATAAAATTTTATTTTCTGATTTCTTAGTCACTACATCACTAAAAAATAGATTGCTTCGCTTTGCTCGCAAGGACGGGTGATAAATATTTTTACGTCATTACGAGGAACATTTTTGTTCCGAAGTAATCTTTTCATTATTTGCTAATCGGTGCAATAATTTGTACCCTACTACTATTCTGCTTTTTTAACTTTTAAAACTTTATTTTCTATTTCTAGTTCAACTTCATCATTTTCAGGGTCAATATCTAATAATTGTAAAATTGCCTTTTGAATTAATAATGCCCATGCATTCCCACTTTTGTATAACTTTTTCTTCATAATATATTTCCTCAATTTTTATATATATTGAAATACAAAAGCATTAAAAATCAAAATTAATACTTTATTTAAAGTATCTATAAATGGTAATTAATCTTTTAATTCACTAAAAATTTGTTGTATGGGAGATTTTTTTAATTGCTTAAACAAAATAATTAATCAAGAAAAATAAAATTTAAATCTTATCATATTTACCCCCATCATATTTACCCCACCCCTAGCAAATTTATTTTTTACGTGTTTTATAATTAATGTTTGAGTTATAATAGGCCTATAACTTGGGGATTATATGACAAGCGTACGTAAGTTCAATTCAAAGCAAAATGTATTTGAAAAAACGCCTCGACTTCATCAATCAGAAATTGCAGTCGAAGCGAAAAGAAAACGTACGCTTATGGAATGCCGTTACAAAAGAGATGAGTTTGTATCATCAAGAGATAAAGGTAAAGCCTTAGCAGGTTCAGCATTAGGAACATTATTACCAATGTTATTTTTCTCAAAAATCCAAAAAAAGAATTTATGGAATTTGAAATATAAATTTAATGAAATTGTAACTATGTCTATTGGGGCCAATGTTGGAAGTATTGCAATAAGCTCAATTGGAAAAAGTAAGAAGGAAAAAGAAAAAAAATATAATGAAGGTGTATTCCAAGTAATCAATTCTATCATGCCAATGGCAATGGTTGATGGAGGGATTAAACTTTGCGAAAAATCAAAGAAATTCAATAATACAAAAGCAAAAATTGCGACCTCAATTGCAGGTGTTGTTGCAGGAACTCAATTAGGAATAAGACTTGCAAATAAAATTACAGACCCTAAAAATATAATTCCAGACAGAAAATACACAGCAAAAGATGCAATAGCTAACCTTGATGATGCAGTCGGAATACTTGTATTAGGAAAAGTTCCTTTTGCAGATAAAATACATATTGAAAAAGTTCTTCCTGCTATTTATACATATTCAGGATATCGTTCAGGAACAAGTAATTAATAAAAAAAAGCCACAAATATTGTGGCTAAAAATTTGTTTAGTAAGATTAGGTAAGTAAGTTTAAGTTATAAGCTTATTTATCCGTTAAGTCCGTAATTATAATCTACTTTAACATTACTACTTAACATTTGTTTGAATGAATCAATATACGAATTAATTTCTGATAATTCTGTATTTATTGTTGTAATTTGATTATCTAATATAGTTTCCCAATTAGTTAAATCCTCAACTTTTGCTTCATAATAAGAATCAACATAACTTATTTCATCTTGATATTCTGGGAGTTCTGAATAATCTACATAAGTATATTTTTCATTATCTTTATAAGTTGCAGTAAAAATATTTTTATATTCTGTTCTTAAAGCTGTGTATCTTGCATTTTTCCAAGCAGCTAAATCAGAAGTTTGAGCAGAAGACAAGGTTTTCTGATTACTATAATTTGTCAAATCCAAATTAATAGTATTGCGTCGCATAATATATGATTGAATTATTTCATTTAAATTTGCAACAGCCATCTCGTCTTACCTTAAATTAATAAACTCTTACTTTTAAATCTCTTACTTATTTAACTTACATGTATATAAAAACATGCCAGAACCCTTGATTTCACATGCTTTTCAATTCTTTACAAATGTTAACATTTTCATTTTGAGAGATTTTTTATTGTGTTATCCTTTAATTATGAGTAAATTTGTTTTGAAAGAAATAAAAAATTCTGATTTAGTTAAAGAGCTTGAAAATATTGGCTTTGACAAATGTTATAGAGAAAAAGGACAAGAGAAATATAAATATAAAAATCTAAAAATATTTAATTTAACAATCCCACAAGCAAATATTTTAAAACAAATCGCACTAACAGTTGGAGCAGATTGCGCAGTCCATAGAGAAGTTATAACAGGAAAAGTTGAAACATCAGATGTAATATTGGGAGGAAGCTATTCTGAACTTCGTAAAATCGCTGAGAAGTTAAAATTTCAACCATTTTCTTTGAAAAAACTTTCAGAAGAAATTATTAAACAACTAGAAAAAACTACCTCTAAAACAAAACTTGTTGGGATATTAAATGTAACAAATAATTCTTTTTCAGACGGAGGGAAATATTTAGATATAGATAGTGCTAAAATCCATTTTAATCAATTAATTCAAAATGGAGCAGACATAATTGATATTGGAGCAGAATCGACAAAGCCTAATGCCGAAGCTATTCCTGCCGAAATTCAATTAAAAAGAATTTTACCATTATTAGACAAAAACTACACTATAAGTATTGATACGAGAAGCTCTATAGTTGCAGAAGAATGCTTAAAAAATGGAGCAAAAATTATTAATGATGTATCAGGTTTAAAATATGATCCTAAAATGGCAGAAGTTATCGCGAAATACGACGCAACAGTTGTAATACAGCATTCAATAAACAGGCAAAATCAAGGAAGTAATGTTGAACCATATCAAAATGTAATAGATGAAGTTTATTTAGACTTATATAAACAAACAGAATATGCAAAATCAGAAGGAATTAAGAATATAATAATAGATGTTGGGATAGGATTTGATAAAACATTAGAAGATAATTTTAGATTATTTAATCGAATTAATGAATTCAAATCACTAGGTTATCCTATAATGCTAGGTATTTCAAGAAAAAGTCTTTTACAACTTAATAATCATACAAATGAAGAAAAAGATATCTTTACATTAGCTTTAAATACAATAGCTATAGAACATAATATAGACTACATAAGAGTACATAATGTAAAATTGCATCATCAATTAATTGACATCTATAAAAAAGAAATCATATAATTATATTGTATCGTTAGTAAACTTTGTAAACATATCTTTACAATACAAAAAATAAAAAGCAATTTTCCAATTCAAAATCACTTTATAAAAATATAGAGAATTTTGAAAAGGAATGAAAATGAAAGAATCAGAATTAAACGCAATGATGTCAGTTGTAGCAGATCCAATTAATAATGTTTATAAAATTGAATCTCAAAAAGATATTGATGAGATTCAAAGAATTATTCGTATATTTGAAATCTCTAAAGCACAACGCAATAAACATAAATTATTATCGATTAAAAACTTAGCAACATTAAGAATTGTGTTAAGTAATAACTAAGAATAAATTATCATTAATAAAATAATTTAAATATAAGCCTGTTAATTATAACAGGCTTTTTAGTTTATTAATCAAATAAAGCTTCAATAAAATCAGAAGAATTAAATTCTTTCAAATCTTCCATTTTTTCACCAACACCAATTAATTTAACAGGAAGGTTCATTTCCTTAGCAACAGCCAAAACTATTGCTCCTTTAGCAGAACCGTCCAATTTAGTTAGAGCAACAGATGTTAGATTAACAGCATCTTTAAATACTTTAGCCTGTTGCAAGCCATTTTGTCCTGTATTTGCATCAAGAACAAGAATACATTCTCTCAAATTTTCAGGAGCATTTTTATCAATAACTGACTTAATTTTTGATAATTCTTCCATCAAATTATATTTATTTTGCAAACGTCCTGCTGTATCAACTAAAATAACATCATAATTTTCATTTTGCGCTTTTTGAATAGTTTCAAAAACAACAGAAGCAGGGTCAGCTTTATCACGCCTTATAATATCAGCGCCAGCTCTTTTAGACCAAATATCTAATTGTTCTTCAGCAGCAGCACGGAAAGTATCAGCAGCAGCAATCAAAACTCTTTTGCCTTCTTGCTTAAATTTGTATGCTAATTTACCAATTAGAGTTGTTTTTCCAACACCGTTTACACCTGCTATAAAATATATATTCAAAGAATTTTCGATATAATTTAATTGGTTTGAACCAGCAGAATTTAATGTTTGAGTGAATTGTTCTCTTAAATAATTTTTTACTTCTGAAGGTTTGATTTTATCTTGAGAACGCAACTTATCAACTAACTCAGCAGCATAATTAACACCTAAATCAGCACTAATAAGTAAATCTTCCATATCATCAAGAACAAATTCAGAAAATTCTTCTTCTTCAGCAACTGTATCTACAACATTCCCAATCAGAGCTTGGGCTGTTTTTGAAACAGTTTTTTTTAAATTTTCAATACTATTAGAAAAAAAACCAAACATTATTTAAGCCCATTATCAACAACAACTTTTGCTAATACACCATTTACAAAAGATGAACTATCTTCTGTTGAATATTTTTTAGCTAATTCGACAGCTTCATCAACTACAACCTTCATTGGCGCACCTTTTGTATATAAAAGTTCGATTATAGCGATACGCAAAATATCTTTGTCCATTTTAACAAGTCTTGAAATATCCCAACCAGTTGTATGTTTTTGGATTTCATCATCAATTTCTTTATGGTGAGCCTTGAATGCCTCAGCAATTTCAATAACATATTCTTGAACATCACTTTGAGCTTCCAATGTTGTAAATTCAGCAATTTCTAAAGCTAATAATGTTTTTTCTACAACATCTAAAATTGTTTCTATATTTTGAGATAATTCAGCAGTTGTAGGAATTGCAACAGGTTTATCTTTAACACCTATAGGTCTTGATAAATTTGATTCATGTTCTGCTTCATAAGTATCAATATAATTTTTTATATCAATCAAAGATCCAACAGAAAGTTTTAATTCTTCAGAAGAATTATTTGAAAGAATTCTAACAGATTTAAGCATAATGTCTTCAAAATCTTTTGAAGAATATGAAGTAATTTCTTTATCAAATTGTGAAAATAATATAAGCGCTAATTCACGAGCTGCTCGTCTTGCTTGCATAGATTGTCTCCTAATTAAAATACCTTTATGTTAGTTAAAATATAACATAAAAAAGAAATTAATTCATTTTAAGAGAATCTAATGATACAGAAGTATTATTTAGTTTTTCTCTATTTAAAATTGTACCGATATATTTTTTAACTATTTTTATTTTTTCAGGAGTTGCAACCATTGGAATAATATCTTCATCAGAAGCGTCAAAATTTCCAATCAAATAATTATTTGTAGAATTTTTGATAATACTCTCACGTCCACTTGGTAATTCTTCAAATCCCATTTTACTATAAAACTCAGCAGCATAAGATAATTCAGGGATCTCAGAACGAACATATACATCTTTAAATCCATCTTGTTTCAAAGTATTATAAAACTCATTTGTTAAAACTTTTCCGGTATTTTTAACCTTTTTATCTGAAAAAGGATTCCAAGTTGCAAGCCAATCTAACTCTGTTTCTTTTCTAGCATGATTTTTACGACTAGAATAAGCAAGTTTTTTATCTTTTGAAGATTTTAAAACATTACCAATCAAAATACCACAAGGATTTGAATCTTTAGTTGCTAAAAATATTCTCGCCTTACCTTTAATATGTTTAGGCGAATTCAATATTTTTTCAGCAGCCAAAAAGGCTTCTTTCATCACTTCTTGCCTTGAATAATCATTAATTTGCTTATCTTTAAAATATTGACTTAAATTTTTAGAAAAATCCGACACAAAAGATAAATCTTTCTTTTCAAGTTGATAAACATTCAAGAAATCTTTTTTACCATATTTGTAACGAGCTAATTGTATAGCTTTAAAATTTACATTTGGTCTAGATAAATTATAAGAAGAATAATTTTGAGTTTGAGTTTGATTTATATACATAAATATTAACCTTCATTTATATAAAACAAATTAAATACTTTTTTTGTTAGATATTAAAAAATATTTACAAAATAAAAAACACCCTGAAAATTAATCCAGAGTGTTTTTTATTTTTTTAAATAAAATTATTCAACAATGATAGCTGAAACTGGGCATGCATCAGCAGCTTCTTTTACAGCATCTTCGTTACCAGCAACTGCTGCTTCATTAACAACTGCTTTATCTTCAATACTGAATACTGCATCGCAAATTGATTCACATGCGCCACAAGCTATACAAGAATCTTCAACTGTTACTTTCATTTCTTTCTCCTTTTTAATCGTTAATTATAATAAATGTTAATTAAATAACAAGTTAATTATAACAAAAACATGGAAATATTAAAATATCCATTTTTCTATTTCTTTAGAAATATTATCAAACCCTAAGGTTAATCCTAAATCCTTAGGTTCAATATTTTTATTATAATAAAGTACCGGAACATATTCTCTAGTATGGTCAGTACCAGGGACCGTAGGATCACAACCATGATCAGCTGTAATTACAAGCAAATCATCATCATTCATTGCATTGATAATTTTTCCAACATATTCATCAACTTCTTCTACTGCACGACCATAACCAACTGGATCATTTCTGTGTCCATACAACATATCTGTATCGACAAGGTTAGTAAAGATTAAAGATTTATTTGGAACGAAATCTTTAGGAGTTGATTCATATTTAATACTATTCAAATCAAGTTCATTTTTTATTGCTTTTAAAGTTAATTCTAGACCTTCTTTGTTAGAACCGGTATGTATTGCATGAGTAATACCTGCTTTAGAAAAGATATCTTCAATTTTACCAATAGCAACAACTTCTCCACCAGATTCTTTAATTCTATCCAAAATAGTTTCTCCTGTTGGCTCAACAGAATAATCACGTCTATCCTTGCCTATTCTTGTAGGCTTTCCATCAATAACTTTGTATGGACGAGCAATAACCCTTGATACATGATACCCTCCATCATCAAGAAGTTTTCTTGCAATTCTACACCATTCATATAACGTTTCTAATGGGATCATATCTGTATCAACAGCGATTTGGAAAACACTATCAGCACTTGTATAAACAATAGGGAATTTTGTCTGGTGATGTTCATCATTAAGTTTTTCAATAATAGCAGTACCACTTGCAGGACAATTAGCTAAAATTCCACCACATTTTGTTTCATTAATAAAATCATTAACAAGTTTTTCAGGAAAACCATTTGGAAAAGTTGCAAAAGGTTTTTCAGAGACTAAATCAGCAATTTCCCAATGCCCTGTTGTTGTATCTTTTCCTTTAGATTTTTCTTGTAATGTTCCATATTGTCCAATAGGGTTAGCTTCTTTAGGAACACCTTCAAAATCTTGAATATTTCCTAGTCCTAATTTAGCCATATTCGGTAAATTTAACCCTTTATTATACTTACAAATATTAGCTAAAGTATTACATTCAGGTATATCATTAAATTCATTACAATCAGGCATAGCACCTATACCCATTGAATCAATAACAACAACAATTGCTCTTTTCATATTTTGTCCTTTCACTATTCTACTGTATTAAAGATTCTGTCACCTGCATCACCCATACCAGGAACAATATAACCTTTTTCATTTAAACATTCATCTACTGCAGCAACAGTAATTTCTACATCAGGGAACTCATTATGAATAAGTTCAATTCCTTGAGGAG
Organism: Candidatus Gastranaerophilales bacterium; assembly: GCA_944324375.1. Taxonomy (GTDB): domain Bacteria; phylum Cyanobacteriota; class Vampirovibrionia; order Gastranaerophilales; family Gastranaerophilaceae; genus UMGS1585. The sequence goes on from CALUWB010000012.1 coordinate 34,899, forward strand.
CAGCAAAAATACATATACATTTAATATTCTTTTGAGGAATTCCTTTTTCAGCATATAATCTTATTGCTTCCAACAATGAATTACCTGTTGCTAACATTGGATCTGTGATATATACATAGAATTTTTTAGGATCAGGTGTAGCCATAGGCACTTTATTATAATACCAAACTGGTTTCAGAGTTTTTTCATCACGATACATACCAATATGTCTAATACAAGCATCTGGTAAAATATCAATAGCTTCATCAGTAAAAATTAATCCTGCTCTTAAAATCGGAGAAATAATGATTTTAATATCAGGATCAATATCTTTAGCCATAAAAGTTTTAAGTGGTGTATGAACTTCTCTATCAACTAATGGAAGGTTTTTAGAAGCTTCATACAAAAGAGCTCTGGTAATTTTTCTAGCCGCGATTCTTACACTTTGAGAATCATTATCCTTATCTCTCATAGTACATAAACTTTGACAAATGACCGGATTTGTTATCAATTTTACATTTTCATTCAGCATAACTATTATCCTTATTTCCTTTCCTTATATTATCCATTTTATTTTTGTAATTATTAATATCTTTTTGTACATTATCAACCCAATTATTAGAAAATTCAAGAAAATTATTTACATCTTTTTGTGTTGCTTGAGTATCATCTTGCAAATCAGATTTTTTTAATTCTTCCCCAAAAGAAGAAATTTTATATGTAATTGAACCAACTTTCCCAAACATTTGATATAATAAAGACCAACAATCTCTTAATCTATTAGTCCTAGCAACAATAATATAATCATCACCATCTAAGCCATATCGTTGAACATAATCAGTATTAGGAGGATAAAGTTCAATAGATTTAGACCCCCCAAGCCCAGTAAATTCAACATTAGCAATAGTTCCTTTAGGTAATTTTATAGATTTATCTCTAATAACAAATCTTACAAATATTTCATCATCATTAACTATTTTCAAAGTTTTTACATGACCTATAGGAACCCCCATTAAATTAACAGGCGAACCGACAATTAAACCATCAACATCAGCCATAAATATATTATATAACTGGTAAGTATTTTGAGATGATTTAAAAACAAAATAAGAAAAAACAAAAAATGCTAGTATAATTAATAACCAGATAAGTAATTCAAATTCTCTAAAATACCGAGTTCTAGATTTTCTAGCATCTTTATCCATAGAATGATTATAACTAAAAATTCAAATTCTCACAATATATATAGTTATATTAATCCATTACGAGTATTGAGATTATTATAAAGTTATTGTATCTTTAAAATCAAAATAGGAGAGAAATATGAACGCAATAGAAAAAATTATAGGAATAAATGAAATTTTAAAAGACATATTTAAATTTGTTCAAGAAGATGAAGAAATAAAACCTGATTTTGAAGAATATTTATCAACAATGGGAGCGATGAATGCAACATCAACCCAGATGGAAAAATTATTTATTCCTTATGTTTTTGAGCGTTACATAGGTGAACCTGCTAAAAATATAATTGAACTATATAATGAACGAGGAAATTCTAATAAAAAAGAAATTGCAGAAAGTTTTTTAAATGCACAATATTCAATATTTAAAATAAAAAGAATTTTAAAAAATGGATTCAAATTATATAACCTAACCAATGAAAAAGAATACGAAGTTCTATCTCTGACTAAAATGACAAATTTTAGAGGAATAGGAATGGGAGAATTTATCGTTGCAAGAATTTTCAAACTAGAAAACGAATACTATTTAATAGGAATAGATAATGTTTTATCATCATCAAGCGAAGAAGATGCAACAAGATATGCTGTTGTAAGGATAGTACAAGCACCTTGGCTTGTATATCAAGACAATGAAGAAAAAGAAAATGAAATCAAAAATACAATAAAAGAAACTTATGACAAGTTTATTGATATATATAAAACAGATGAAATTATAACAACAAACAAATATGCTGATTCAATAATTGGTCAACTTAGCGAAGATGAAGCTCAAGACGATTTTAATTTAGAAGAAGCGACCAAACCAATTGAAACATTCAAATTCTTTGAAATAAAAGAATTAAATAATGACTACAGCAACTTTATCGAAAATTCTCTTGGTGGATTTTCATCTCATAAAGAAACATACGATGTTGGTATAATTATGGATAAAGAATTCGGAATTTATACAATACCATTTTATAAAACATTCTGTATGATTTTTGAAGATGGCGATAAAGTAGAAAACAAAAAAGAATGTATAAATTATTTCTTAAATAATGATTCAGTTTCAGGTAGCTTATTAAAACGCGTTGCATCAAAGTATCCAAACTTTATGGATATAATTAATAAAGAACTAGAATCAAATTACACACTAGAAACATTAATCCAAAGATACAAAATGGACTTTTTAAGAAGAAAAATATACTCATCAACTTCTGTATTATTCCATTCACAAGTATTTTCAACATCATTAGGATTATTAGATAGTGTAGATGAATTTGTAGAAGCGAATAGTTAATTGTTACAATCCTTTACAAACTTGTCAATTATATACTCCATATATACTTTATATAGATATGGATAGTTCAGCAGCAAATACATCTAATTTACAAAATACAGCTTATATTCCAAATACGAATATAGGCGAATCCACACAACCTGTTTCACAGCCAAAAGCTGAAAAAACAGTAGACATGACAGGTGGAGAACAACAAGTTGCTACAACAACAGTAGAACCGAAAGAAACAACTGAAGCAAAAAAAGATTTTAATATTGAAGCAAACCAAATGAATGCAAGTTATGCAAAAAAATATATTGCACCTTGGTTTAACAAAGAAAAACTATATACATTTAATGAAAATGGAGATGGTTATAACTTAACTAATGTTCTTTCAAATACAAACGCAATAAAAGAAGCATTCACAGGTCAAATTCGAAGAGATACAGCGTTTCAAAACAGTTTTAATGAAGCAAAAAATCTATTTGAAATTCAAGACACAACAAATTATAGATATATGCATCATCCAATTTTAGGCAACATGCGAGTAGCAATCGATTCTGAAGGAAAAGACATTGGCTTACCAGAGCCAATAAATGAATCAGGATCTCCAGTTATATTAGAAGATCCAAATAATATTCATACACTATTGCCTAGCTAGTAATTATTTATATATAATATAAATATGAAACTTGCATTAGTAATAAATCATAATGTATCGAATACAAAAAACGTTCTTTCAAAGTTCGAAGAAGAACTTCAAAAGAACGCTTTAGAGTATGAAGTTATCAATGTAGATAACTTGAAAGGAGGTTATGATTTTATATGCGTAATAGGTGGTGATGGGACGATATTAAAAACAGCCCGTTATTACGCAAACTATGGGACACCCATATTAGGAATAAATTTAGGTCGTTTAGGTTTTCTATCCCAATCCGGAACAAATGATATTGAAAAAATAATTCAATGTATTAAGAATAAAACATACAAAGTTCAAGAACGATTAATGCTAAAATCTAATAATTTTGTAGCCTTAAATGATTTTGTTGTAAAAGGTTGTTCAACAACAAGAACTTCAAAATTTTCATTAAAAATTAATGACAAATTTGTATGCGATTATATTGCAGATGGAATAATAATCTCAACACCAACAGGTTCAACTGCATATGGACTATCAGCAGGAGGCCCGATTCTATCACCAGATATTGATTGTTTAGTCATTGTTCCAATATGCCCACATACACTAACTGCAAGACCACTTGTTATTCCAGCAGATGAAAAAATAACAATCAGCTCAATGGATGAACTACTAAATGTTGCAATAGATGGTCAAGAATATAGCGATAAAATCAAAGAGTTTAATATTGAAGTATCAGATAAAAAAGCAAAATTAGCATTTTTAACCGATGATGATTTTTATTCAATATTAAGAAACAAACTACATTGGGGTATATCACCATCAAATTTGGTTATGGACAAATAATTAATACCAACCTCCGTCCCAACCACCTTCGCCACCACCTTCACCACAATTGTGAACAACAGAAGTTTCAGTGATAAAAGTATCACAAGCAGTATTTATTGCATAACATTGAATTCCATCAAGTTTTTCAACATATTCAATAGATTTTATTTGTTTGTAAGATAAATCTAACTGTAATATTTTTTGAGATGTATTAAGCTCTATAACATTTTCAACTTCATGACACGCTTTAGGTTCATAAGCTGCCCAACCTTCATTAGTTAAGATTGCGTGATCATTAGTTACTTCTATCTTTGAATCATCATCAAATGTTATAACAACAAGGTTGTCTCTTATTGGAGAATGAATATCAATAACTTCAGTTTGTTCAATTTGTTTTGTTTCCATATTATAAGCTGCAACCATATCACCAACATTTATTTCAGCAGGTTTTTTATAATGACCTTCATTATCTACCAAAATATTTGCATAATAAGGAACACAAGTAGAAGAAGGGGCCTCTAATTCTATTTCTTTAATTTCACTAGATTGAGAAGTCCAAGTACCTTCTTTTGTAATATAATCTGGTGCAGATACAGAATAAGAAACTTCAGTACCTTTTATAACAGTTATACTATTACCATTTTGAGAAAAACCTTGAGCAGTTAATGTAACAGTAGCATCAGAAGGAGTTGGATTAATAGTTAAAGTAACATTCATAGTATTAATTTTATTTTCTAAAGCTACAATACGAGCAATTAAAGCAGAATCATCATATGTAGCACTTCCAGATATCACACCGTTTTGAATAGTAATAGTAGAGCCATCAACTTTCACTCCACCTAGAGTAGTTGTTGAAGCAGTAGGAAGAGTATAAGCTTGAGGGATATTGGGTTTATTAGACAAATCATTGTAACTTCCACTTGTTGCAACGGTTGATAAATCTGATGTGTTAGCTTTGGCAGACAATTCTGTTTTTGTAGCTAGATTTGAAACATCAGGGATTGTTGGTTTATCAGATAAATCATTGTAACTTCCACTTGTTGCAACTGTTGATAAATCTGATGTGTTCGCTTTGACAGATAATTCTGTTTTTGTAGCTAAATTTGAAACATCAGGAATTGTTGGTTTATCAGACAAATCATTGTAACTCCCACTTGTTGCAACTGTTGATAAATCAGAAGAATTAGCTTTCTCATTTAATTTTGTCTGCAAATCAGTTTGGTTAGAAATATCACCTGAAATATTTCCCCAAGAAGTAGATAAACTATCTAACTCACCAATATTTTCTGCAACAGTTTTAATATCTTCAATATTTTGAGATACAGATACCAAATTTTCATCTTGTAAAAGTTCAGAAATATTTGATTCAGCAAGTTTAGCCGAATCAGCATAAATTTTAGCCTGATTAGCATAACCAAGCGCAGCATCAGAATAATATTTTGCTTGGTTGTTAGAAATAGTAACACGATTATTTTCTTTCGTGTTATTAGAAGACATGTTCACCATAAAAAGTTCCTTTCTATAAAATGTAACAACAAAAAAGAGCCTATAAAGGCTCTAAAAAATAAGTAAAAAAATTTATAATTAATTTTCGACAATAAAAAAGAACACCCAGATGGTGTCTTAATTTTTTAATACTCCTCCTTCGGAGGATGCCTCTATTTTGAAAATACTTAATCTTAAAAACAGAGTTTTATTTACCCCTCCCCAAGCGAATTGTCACTTGGTTGTTTTACATATAAAAAAAGAACACCCAGATGGTGTTCTTTTTTTATATGGTACCCCCAAGCGAATTCGAATCGCTGTCTACACCGTGAAAGGGTGTTGTCCTAGGCCTCTAGACGATGGGGGCTCGTGACATAAGTATATAGTAACAAAACAAGATTTAATGTCAAGCAATTTTGTAAAAAAAGTTTATCTTATTTCTTAACTATTGTCTTAACTTATATCTGCCATATAAAAATAACGGAAAATATATAGATTGACATTTATAAAACTAAGTGTAAAATTAAGTTATGAACAAACTTATTTCGTTTTATAAATCTCAAAGACAAAAATTTTGGACGCATATTCTATTACCGTTTACGTTCG
>CALUWB010000013.1 GCA_944324375.1 Candidatus Gastranaerophilales bacterium
AAGTTCTGTTTTAAATCTAACAAAAAATATTGTCAAGTATTCGAAAAATTTAATTTAAATTTTAATAAAAATATGACTTGCAAATAAAACTTGAAGGAATAAAATAACAAACGGACCAGATAGTGGTTCTTTTTATTTAGGACAATTAAAGAGTATTGTACCGAGCGTTATAGGCCCAGTATAAACCGAGTTATCAATAACTCGGATTAGTTGTTTGTATACAGATTATTTTAGAAAAGGAGATAAAAACATGACTGAACAAAATTTAGATACCAAAGATTGTATTACTCCTAATGGAGTTGCACATGAATTGGCTGACAGTGTAATGCCTATGAAGGCAGGATTTAGAAAATCAAAAGCGTTTGTATTAGCAATCGCAGCTGGTGCATTTATTGCTTTTGGGGCTCAAGTATCATTAAACGTTATGACAGGAACTGAAGCTATTAGTTGGGGAATTGCAAAACTTGTTGGAGCTATGACTTTCGCAACTGGTCTTATGATGGTTGTACTAACAGGTGCTGAATTATTTACAGGTAATGTTATGATGACATTTGCTGTTATAGAAAAGAAAGTTAGCATTTGGAAATTATTAAGAAACTGGTCTATTGTATATGTTGGAAATTTCGTTGGTTCAGTTATTTTAGCAACTTTAATTTACTTCTCAGGATGTTCTCATAACTCTCATGAAGCTTTGGGAGCATTAGGATTAACAACTGCATATACAAAAGCAACACTACCTTGGATTGAAGCATTCACAAGAGGTATTCTTTGTAACTGGTTAGTATGTTTGGCTATTTGGATGGCTTCATCTTCAAGACACGTTATAGGTAAAATATTTGCAATATTCTTCCCTATCATGACATTCGTTGCTTCTGGATACGAACACAGTATTGCTAATATGTATTTCTTAACTAACGGTTTATTCCTTAAACATACTCCTGCAATAGTTGCAGCATCTGGTTTAACACCTGAACAACTAACTGGTTTAACTTTAAAATCATGCTTTATAAATAACTTGATTCCTGTTACTTTAGGAAACTTAGTTGGTGCTATAGTATTTGTAGTTCTTCTATTCTGGACAGCATACTTAAGAGATGATCACAAAGAAGATTAATTATGTATTCATGGGGGATTTTATATCCCCCTTTTAAGAGAACATTAGCCGTGAAAAAGATTTTATTTTTAGTTGGGATATTATTATTTAATTATTCATCAGTATTTGCAGCTGATGAAATTAAGCTTGACACAAATGGTTTTATACCAAATGTTGTTGCTCAAGTTAATAAAGAAAATACTGATGCAACGATTAAACTTCAAAGTGGTGCTAGTCAAGATCACGTTGTTGATATAAATTCTCCTGAATTTAACCCTGAAACAGTTCATAAACATTTACATGTTTATGATGAACTTGCAAGAACTGCTCACGATGTTTATAACTTACAAATTGAAAACACAAAAGAACCGGCATGTTTATTAAAAGAGCCTCTTACTAAACATTTTGAACGAGGGCCAATAGATAGTATCCACACTTGGGGTGTTATTCAAATGAATAATGAAGTTAATGTCCCTGAATATGGTGGAGGGAATGATAGATTTAATGTTGGATTAATAAATGTTCTTTTTGATGGGAAATTTAAAGGGGGAAAAGAAAATTTCAGAATTATGTTAGATCCAACGCCTCAACATAAACGAGGTTTTTTCCAACAACTACCACAAGATGTTTATATTGAATCACACAGAATAAAAAATAATGTAATTTTATTTGGTAATTCTCGTGTTGGTGGCGGTATTGAAGCTACACAATCACCTTATACTTTACCTTTTGTAAACCGTTCTCAAATCGCAAGAAACCTTGGTAACATAAGAAAATTTGGTATTAGATTAAAAGGTAATTATGCATTAGTTGATTATGATTTAGGTGGTTATAGCTCTGATACTTATTTCTCAGAATTTTTCCCTGGTGTTGAATTCAATGGGTTAGTTAATTTTAAACCATTAGGTTTAACTGATGGTCGTTGGGGAAAAATGAGAATAGGTGGAGGTATAATTGCTGGAGATAGAAATGGTCAAGATTATTTTGTATCTAGTGCATATTTTGGATATGAATATAAAAAATTCTGGACAAGAGTAGAATTTGCTGATTCTAATGGGTCAAATGGTGGTGATGGCCTTACATCAAAACAAAGACAAGGCTGGTGTGCTACTGTTGGGTATCACTTAACTAAGAAATGGGAATTACTTGCTAGATATGATGAATTTGATCCTGATAAGAATATATCTGGAAATAATAAAAGAGAATATACTGCTGGTATCAACTATTACATTAAAGGACAGGCATGGAAACTTATCTTAAATTATGTATTTTGCCAAAATGAAAATGCCGCTGATAGCCATAGAATTGTTGTTGGTACTCAGATTGCTATTTAATATACTCGCTATAAAATCTATAAGCTTCAAATGTATCAGAAAAATAATCAGCACTCATGCCAGCTTTTAGCTTTAATGAAGTTAAAAATTGTTTTTTATCAGGTAACTGTTCCCAAACAGATGGTAGATATACAGCCTGATAACCTTTATCTTTTATAATAATACCATCCTTAAAAGGAACTATTTTGTCTAATAAATCTTCTTCATCTTTAAAATTCATTTTTGAAGGAGCTGATAATAAAGATACTGCTATTGATAAATCTTCAATTTCATCCTTCTCTAATGGATTAAATCTTGGATCATTAAAAGCTGCAGCTCTTGCATTATGTATTAAATCATCTCTTAGAGATTGATGTGCAATAATAGAACCTATGCAGCCTCTTAGATTATTTTGTTTCTCTAAAGTTACAAAACATGCTATCTTTTCATCAAATACATTTGGTAAATCTATATTATTAATAATTCTATCTTCCAATTTTGATATTATTGATTCACTACACAAAGATTTTATTTCTTCTGAATAATATTTTTTTAAATATTCATTAACTTCACCTTCATATAAGAACCAACCACCATAACCAACAACACGAGATTTATCACCTGTTGCATTTGAAGAATTAATTAGTCCAATTCTAATTAATGAATATTTTTGACTAGATGCAAAAGCAGTTAATGCACAAATCCCCATAGCACCACAAGCCTGTTTGTAAGAAAATTGAGATATATCACCACTTTCAATCATTTCTGCTGTCATTAAATCAATTTTTCGTGCATCTTTATCTTCAAGAAAATGGCTCAAATCAGAAGAAATAACAAAACCTATATCTTTATTATTCCAATAATTCATAATTATTTCTAAAACAGAATTAATATCAGCTTGCCCTACTAATATTGGAACAATATTGATATTATTAAACATTGATTGAATTAATGGCAATTGAATTTCAACAGCATGTTCTTCTGCAAAAGCTTCATCAAAATAATCAATGAAAAAGTTTTCATTCAATTCTTGATTAATTTCTTGGTTAATTTCTATATTCCCTAAAGGTGTTTCCCATTCCTCGAATGAAGATAAACACAAACCAGGAAATCCAACTCTATGAGTAGGCGCAAATATAAATAGTGTTTTTATATTTTTATTTAAAACACTTAAAGTATCAAAAGCTAATTGACCTGAATAAACAAAACCGGCATGAGGTACAATTACAGCTCTTGATGAGTATTTACATTCTATTTTTGAATTTTGTTTAAAATTCTTTATTAAACTATTTAATTCTTCTTTATCAGCAGGATAAAAAGTTCCTGCGACACTTGGTGATTTTATTTTATCCATAAAAGCATTATAATACATTTTATGAAATATCAAAATATATTAAATGATAAAGTAACTCAATGTACTATCTGTCCTAGAAATTGTAAGTTAAAAGTAGGACAAGAAGGTTTCTGCAAAGTAAGAAAAAATATTAACGGGGATATAATCTTAGAAACATATGGATACAATACAGGCATGGCAATAGATCCTGTAGAAAAGAAACCCCTATATCATTTTTATCCAAATAGTAATGTTTTATCTTTTGGAACAAATGGTTGCAATATGGGATGTCAATTTTGTCAAAATGCACATATTACAAAAGTACCCATAAATTATAATAATTTATACAAAGTATCACCAGAAGAAATAATAGAATACGCAATAAAATATAATTGTAAAAGCATAGCTTTTACTTATAATGATCCAATTGTATTTTTTGAATATGCAATAGATACTGCAAAGCTTGCAAGAAAATATGGAATAAAAACAATTGCTGTAACATCGGGGTTTATTAATATAGAACCTGCAAAAGAATTCTTTAACTATATGGATGCAACCAATATTGATTTAAAAGCATTCACAAATCATTTTTATAAGAAAAATTGTCTTGCAAATATTGATCCTGTATTGGAGGTCATTAAATATGTTAAAAATAATACAAATTGTTGGTTAGAATTAACGACTCTATTAATAGAAGGAGAAAATTCCTCAAACGAAGAAATAGAAAATGAATGTAATTGGATATTAGAAAACTTAGGAAGTGATACCCCTATTCATTTTAGTGCTTTTACTCCCAGATATAAAATGCTAGAACACTCTTCAACTAAAATAGAAACTCTTATGCGAGCATATAATATAGCTAAAAACATAGGTTTAAAATACGCCTATACAGGAAATTTAAGAGATATTGATACATCTACTACATACTGCCCAAATTGCCAATGGCCAATGATAAAAAGAGACGGATTCCAAATTATAGAAAATAATTTAATAGGAAACAAATGCAAACATTGTAATACAATTTGTGATGGTTGGTTTGAATAAATTATTTAATATATAATATTTATTATGAAAAAGAAAATTTTTGCCAATATCGCACTATTTTTAACTGCCTTAATTTGGGGACTTTCATTTGTTGCTCAAAGAGCAGGCATGGATTATGTTGGTCCATTCACATTTAATGCTGTCAGAAGTATTATTGGTGGTTTTAGTTTATTACCCGTAATATCTATTGTTAAACTTATACAGGAAGATACAAGAACTAGAGAAGTAAGGCATCAACAACATGTAATGCTTGCAAAAGCAGGAATTCTTTGTGGTTTGGCTTTATTTATTGCAATGTCAATTCAACAATATTGTATGTTATTTTCACCTGCTGGAAAAGCAGGATTTATAACAGCACTTTATATTATATATGTACCATTAATATCTATGTTGTTTTTAGGTCAAAAATTATCTAATAATGTAAAAATTAGTGTAGGACTTGCTGTGATAGGTTTATATTTATTATGTTTTAAAGAAGATATAGGTGGTTTTAGCTATTATGATATACTTTTACTAATCGCTGCGTTTTTCTATGGTGTTCATATTCTTGTAGTAAACTATTTTTCAGATAAAGTTAATGCTGTAAAAACATCTTGTATACAATTTTTTGTTGTAGGATTATTATCTTTACCATTAATGCTTTTATACGAAACTCCAACTTGGTCAAGTATTGTTGCTTGTAAAACTCCAATATTATATGCAGGAATCCTAACTTGTGGAGTTGCATATACATTGCAAATCTTTGGGCAAAAATATACTGCACCTGTTATTGCATCATTAATTCTTTGTTTAGAATCTGTATTTGCAGTTCTAGGAGGTGCAATGATTCTAAATGAAACAATGACTATTAAAGAAACTTTAGGTTGCGTATTGATGATTTCAGCAGTAATATTATCCGAACTAAAATTTACTAAGAAAGAGCCTTTACAACCTCTTCTGCAAGAAGTAGAGCAGACTGTGGATTCTGTCCGGTAATAATATTTTTATCTACACATACATGCTCAGACCAAGGAGTTGCATCTTCAAATCTTGCACCTAAATCTCGAATTTTTGATTCTAATAAAAAAGGAACATCTTCATCTTTTCTAACAATTTTTTCTTCTTTATTAGTAAAACAAGTAACTTTTTTATCTTTTAATATTGATTTACCATTTTTATCTTTTGCTAAGATTAATCCTGCAGGACCGTGACATACTGCAGATATTATTTTATTTTTATCATAAAAATATTCAACAACTTTTTTTACCAACAAATCATTTGCCAAATCAAACATAGGTCCATGCCCACCTGGGAAAAATAGAACATCATAAGATTTATAGTCTATTTCTGATAAAGGAGTGGTATTTCTTAAAAGTTTTATACAATCATCCCATTCCATTGGATTTGAGCAAGTAAGACTTTGAATATCAACAGGAGATAATCCACCTTTAGGACTTGAAAGCGTAATATCATAACCAGTCTCTTTGAATACTAAATAAGGACTCGCAAATTCTTCTAACCAAACTCCAGTTTCTTTTATATTAGAATCTTCAAAACCTGAATAATTTGTGGTTATTATCAATATTCTTTTCATAATTCAAACTCCTTTTTATTATAATATACAATTATTTATATTATTAACATAGTAGACTTACTAAAAATTAATATACAATAGATTAATAGAAGTCTTTCTTTAAAAAAATAATATAATTTTATGAATAAATTTAAAATTATATTATTGGCATTTATATTTACAATTTCAAATTTAAAAGTAAAATCAAATGAAATTCAAGTTGCAACATTTGAGCAATTGATAAACTCTTCACCTATAAATGGAGATACAATTAATGTAATAAATAATTTAAACTCATATGAATCAATAAATAATAACTTTCTAAATTTAGATATTAGCTTTCAAGGAAACAATTACTCACTTGATGGTAACAATTCGTTTAGTGGATTCATTTTAAACAAAGAAAGCCTATTTAACCAATTAGAGATAAAAAACTGTAAAGGACAACGCTATACTAATTCAAGTTTTGCAGGTGCTGTTTTTAATAGCGGAGGAGATATGAATATACAAAATTCATCATTTAATAATAACTTTGTAGATTCAAGTGGCTTAAATTTTGGAGTAGGAGGAGCAGTTTATAATCTTAATGGAGGCACAGTCAATATAAATAATTCATTATTTGAAAATAATTATACTAATGGAGCATCTTCTTATGGAGGAGCTATTGCAAACGGATATCAAAATACAGATGAATATATGACAATAAATAATACTATTTTTAGAGATAATTATTCCTATGGAAGTGCAGTTCCTTATGGAGGTGCATTATATAATCAAGGAACAATAGATATTAATAATACACTATTTGATGGGAATTATGCAGAAGGCGAAGATAGGACATTTGTATATGGTGGTGCAATTTTTAATACAGGGAATATGAATATCAATAATTCTACTATTACTAATAGTTATGCAACAGGAGGAAATAATTCTTATGTATTTGGAGGTTCAATATATAATGGTGGAAATTTAACAATTAATAATTCAAATATTGATAATAATACTGCAAATTGTACAACCTATGCTGATGGTGGAGCTATTTATAATTATGTTAATTCAACATTAACTATATCAAATTCAACAATATCCAATAATAAAATATCAACTAATGCTCAATTTGGTGAAGGTGGAGCAATTAACAATTTAGGAACTCTTATCATTGAAAATACAACTTTAGAAAATAATTATGGCTATAATGGAGAACAAAATGATATATATAACAATAGTTCTGGGGTAATAGATTTTAATTCTGATGGAATAACTAATATATTAAGTGGTATTAAAGGTTCAGGAACTATTAATAAAAATGGAACTGGAGTCTTAAATTTAGGTGGTACAAATAATTCTTATACTGGAAATCTAAATGTAAATGAAGGAACAATAAATTTACTTGCAGGTAGTAGTTATTTTAATGCGCAAAACACAAGTTTTGCAAATAATATAAACTTTAATATGCAAAATGGTGTTATTGATAATGTTAATTATGGTAATTTGAATGTATCAGGAATAGCTAATATTTATCCTGATGTTAACTTTAATACTAATACAATGGATACAATATCTGCATCAAGTTTTTCAGGTAGTGGAAAATTATTTGTTCCTAATTTGGGAATTGAAGGTGTACCTCAAAGCGAATATATAACAATTCCATTTGCTGATTCTACATTAAAGGATTATGTATTATATAATACAAGTACTATTAATACCCCTATTTATAATTATCAAGCAAGTTATAATTCTTCAAATGGCGATTTCGATTTTAGAAGAAATGGTTTTAATCCTTCAATATTGAATTCATCTGTAGCTACTCAATTAGGTGGTTATTTGTGTATGTTAGATACCTATAAAAATGTATTTTCTAATCTTGATATGGTAATGATTATGCCTCCAGAAGAAAACATTAGCTTTGAATTAAGAAATAAAACAGCAAATGCAAATAATTTAGTTTCTTTATCACCACTTGTAATGCCAGAACAAAATAATGGTATATGGTTTAAACCATACTCAATATTTGAAACTGTAGGATTAAAAAATGGTCCAAAGGTTCAAAATATAAGCTATGGTAGTCTTATTGGTGGTGAAAGTGGATTAAGAGAATTAAAAAATAAATGGTATAACTTATATGGAGGTTATGTGTCTTACAATGGTTCCCATCAATATTATCAAGGAAACGGAATTTATAATAATGGTGGTTTATTAGGTGCTGACACTGTTTTTTATAAAGGGAATTTTTTCACAGCTTGGACTGCTAATGTAGGAGCTAATGTTGCAGAAGCTAATACTAATTATGGAAAAGATGAATTTGCAATGTTAATGGCTGGAATTGCCCAAAAAACAGGGTTTAATTTTTATAGTAGAGAACGTCATTTTGTTATTCAACCAAGTATCTTAACATCATATTCATTTGTTAATACATTCAATTATCATACAGCATCTAATGTTGCAATGAATACAGAGCCACTACATGCAATTCATATAGAGCCTCAAATTAAATTAATATGGAATCTTAAAAATTTTTGGCAACCTTATGTTTCTGTATCAATGAACTGGAATATTATTGACAAAACTAAATTCCAAGCAGATGATGTATTTTTACCAAATTTATCAGTAAAACCATTTGTTCAATATGGTTTAGGGATTCAAAAACGTTGGGGAGAACGATTAACAGGTTTTGCAGAAGCTATGATAAGAAATGGTGGAAGAAATGGTATTGCATTACAAATGGGATTTAGATTTAGTCTTTAAATTTTAAATAGTGATTTTATTTTGTTCTCTGTTGTTAATTTGCGCTTGTTTAATAAACTTAAATAAGTTAGTATAATAACCAAATCCCATTATAGAAGCCCCTACAACCCACGCAGCAGGACCAGCATAAAATACACTATAATAACCATAAATTGGTGCAAAGAATATTGCAATCCCACAGCGCATGAATAATTCAAGAATACTAGCCCATAAAGGGATTTTAGCTTCTCCCATACCTTGTAAGGCGTTTCTATGAATAAATATTTGACCTAAAAAGAAGTAAAATAATGCACTTATAAACAAATAATTCTTAGCAATATTTAGTATATTTATGTCTTTAGCACCTAAGAATATAGCTACAATATTAGCTCCCAAAAAGTGCATTATAAACCCCATACAAATACTTATTATTAAACAAACAAAAGATGTCTTTCTAACACCTTCATGAATTCGTTTAAATTTATTAGCGCCATAATTTTGAGCCACAAATGCAGCAACAGCAACGCCAAATGACATCATAGGCATAGTTGCGATTTGTTCAATTCTTAATGCAGCAGTCATTGCAGCAATTACATCCGAACCAAAACTATTACACACACTTTGAATAACTAAAATCCCTAAACCGATTATTGAAAATTGTAATGCCATAGGAAACCCTATTTTTAAGTGATCATAAATAAAATCTTTATCTTTTACTGTAAATTTCCAATCTGATTTTTTTAAATGAAGAATAGGAAATTTTATTTTTACATAAATAATACACATTAGAGCTGATATAGCTTGAGAAATAACTACAGCAATAGCTGAACCTGGAACCCCCATATGTAAATTTAAAATAAAAAATAACGCTAAAATTATATTCAATAATGAAGCGAAAATAAGAAAATATAAAGGGGTTTTACTATCTCCTAAAGCTCTTATTATACTAGCTAAAAGGTTATAAATATTAACTACAACCAAACCTAAAATTACAATAAAAATATAATCATAAGCATCTTTATAAATATTTTGTGGTACATTCATATAATTTAAAACAGGATTCATAAAAGCAATTAAAAAAAATGAAAATAAAAAAGTAAAAATTGTACTTAATAATGTAGATGCAGTGACAGAACGTCTTACTCCTTCTTCATCTTTTGCTCCAAATCTTTGACCAGTAATTACAGCAAAGCCATTTGTTAATCCAACAATAATAAATGTAATAAAAAAGAAAACAGGTGATATTGCCCCAACGGCAGCTAATGCATTTATCCCAATAGTTCTTCCTACTATTACTATGTCTGCAATATTATATAATTGTTGAAATATATTCCCTATTAAAAGAGGTACTGAAAACCAAAATATAAGACTTAAAGGACCCCCTTTTGTCATATCATTAATCATAGTGCAAAACCTTATCTTTATTTTAATATTATTCTAATATAAAAACTATTAAGTTTGTATTAGAATATTTGTATGATAAAAGCTGATTTACATATACATAGCAATTTTTCTGATGGAAGTGATACAATACCTGAATTGATTAAAAATATTAAAGTTGCAGGTATAAATATTTTTGCATTAACTGACCATGACACAATAGAAGGTCTTGCAGAAATTGAAAAATACCTGCCTAGTAATATTCAATTCATAAAAGGGGTTGAATTAACTTGTAAAACAAAAGATATAAAATGTCATATTCTTGGCTATAATATTAATCCTAAGAATAAAAAATTAAATGATTTAATAGCACAAGGCAAAATTCTTAGACGAAATAAACTAGAAAAAAGAATTACTTATTTAAAAGAAGTTTGGAATATCCAACTTACAAAGGAAGAACTAGATTGGTTATATTCAAGACCAAGTGTAGTAAAAACCCATTTTGCAAACATTTTAGTAAATAGAGGCTTATCTGATAATAATCTTGATGCAATGAAAAAATATTTAGATGGTTGTAAGACAGGAAATTCTAGATTTGATGGAGATGAAGCGATTCAAATAATAAAAGATGCAGGAGGAATTCCTGTTTGGGCTCACCCATTAGGTGGCGAAGGAGAAAAGCATTTATCAGAAGAAGAATTTTTACCCAAACTTAAAACAATGATAGCAAGTGGCATCCAAGGTTTAGAATGTTATTATTCAAGATATAATCAACAAGAAATAGAATTTCTTATATCTTGTGCAAAAGAAAATAATTTATTTATAACTGGAGGCAGCGATTATCACGGTAATAATAAAAAGAATATTACCCTTGCAAAGCTAAACGTAGATAACACTCCAGTAGATGGCAATAATCTTACAATAATTAATACTTTACAAATTTAAAATTAAAAATAATATTACATATATATTTATTTTAAAAATTAAGTCTAGCTAAATAATTTTCTTTAGAACGTTGTAAACTTTCTAGCTTATCATATTGTTTTTCTTGCTTAGTTAAATATGAATTTCTGTAATCTTGTTTCGACATAATATTATCAAGTTCTTTAACTATATTAATAGAAGCTTGATCTATATGATTAAAAGCACATATAGTATTGCAAGGTGGAATCTCTGCATTATTTCGTTTTATTTCATCTGCCCATATACCTATTCTTTTATACATCGGAGCTAAATCAATATTTTGTTCATTAATTGGTTCAGTATTAACTAGCAATTTTTCAACTTGGGCATTATTACATCTTATATTAATTTTATCAACATTATTATAATAAGCTTTTCGCCTTTCTTTAAGATTATTAGTTCGGTCTTTATTATTTTTATTAGTTTCTTCAATAGATACAAGAACAGTAAGAATATATGAAAATCTATTATCTATAGAACAAACTCTATCCTGTAATTCTGGAATATTTTCATATTTTAAAGCATTAAAATTAGTAAATATTTTTTCTAAATCTTTTTCTTTTACAGAGCTATTAAATAATTTAATTTGAGGAATTGTTTCACTTATAATCTTATTAGCAGCAACACAGCAATTAATTGCAAAAAAATATATAACTATAAAAATAATAGCCTTATTGAATTCTTCTAGTTCGTTTTTAAAAAAAATCTTATATAACCTTAATCGTAAACAAATAATTGTAAAAAATAATGGTGTTAGAAAAAAGCTTACATAATTATTGGCATTACAAAAAGCCCATAGCGATAGGGTAATGTAACAAAATAATTCAAACATAAGCCTTAGTGACGATCTATTCAATTATCCTCCCTTTATAAAAAGTGTACCACAAACACTCAATATTTTCAAGTTTACTTTATAATTTTGCTATAAATATTATTTCAGATTTATTAAAAACAAAAATTTACATAAATAAAAGACCGAATAACAAACGTCATTCGGTCTTTTATGGTGGAGGTTAGGAGATTCGAACTCCTGACCCCCTGCGTGCAAAGCAGGTGCTCTACCAGCTGAGCTAAACCCCCACGAGGTCGTAATCAATTATCGATTACATTTATTATAATACATGGTGATTTTTTTTTGTAAAGTACCTTTTAAAAAAATAATTAATTAACTGATAAGACTATTACTATTTATATTTTTTTGATATACTTATTTAGTAATTATTTTTATTAGGAGTGCTTATGAATAAAAGTCAATCCGTTGGTATGTACGTTATATTAGGAGTTATGGTTCTAGCGTTTATATCAATGTTGTTTACTGGTCCAACTACGAATACTAAAGAATTAACTTATACAGAATTTGTACAAAAACTTGAAAATCACGAAATTAAAAGTGTTCAGATGGATAGAGATTCATTATTGGCGCTTCCTATTAAACAAGATAAAGAAGTTAAACAGCAAAATGTTAATCCGTTATATGGTGCAACTAAAATAACCCCAACACTTCAATATCATGTATTATTACCTAATTCATCTGATATAATGAAAAAATTGGAAAATGCTAACGTAAATATAAGCGTTAAAAAACCAAGCGAATCTTCTCAGTTAATAAATATTTTTGGTTCATTAATATTACCTTTATTATTTATTATATTTCTTGTTGTTATGGCTAAAAGTATTCAAGCTGGTGGATCTCAAGCAATGTCTTTTGGGAAAAGTAAAGCTAAAATGCTACTAGATAGCAAGGTTAAAACAACTTTCAACGATGTTGCTGGTATTGATGAAGAAAAGAAAGAACTTGAAGAAATTGTTGATTTCTTAAAACATGGCGAAAAATATATGAAGCTAGGAGCAAAGATTCCTAAAGGTGTTTTATTAGTTGGTGCTCCTGGTACTGGTAAAACACTTATGGCAAAAGCTGTTGCTGGTGAAGCTGGTGTTCCTTTCTTCTCAATTAGTGGTTCAGATTTTGTTGAAATGTTTGTTGGGGTTGGTGCTAGCCGTGTAAGAGATTTATTTGATCAAGCAAAAAAACATCAGCCTTGTATTATATTTATTGATGAAATTGATGCAGTAGGACGTCAACGTGGTGCTGGACTTGGTGGTGGGCATGATGAAAGAGAACAAACTCTTAACCAACTTTTAGTTGAAATGGACGGTTTTGATAAAAATACAAATATTATAGTCATTGCTGCAACTAATAGACCTGATATCTTAGATAATGCGTTATTAAGACCTGGAAGATTTGATAGGCAAATTGTTATTAATAAACCTGATGTGTTAGGTCGTGAACAAATTCTTAATGTTCATGCTGAAAATAAACCTTTAGCTAGTGAAGTTGATTTGAAGGTTTTAGCAAAAAGAACTCCAGGTTTTACAGGTGCTGATTTGCAAAATTTATTAAATGAGGCTGCTCTTTTAGCTGCAAGACATGATAAAACAGAAATTAACATGCTGGATCTAGAAGAAGCTATCGATAAAGTTATGGCAGGTCCTGAAAAGAAAAGCAGAATTATATCAGAAGAAGAAAAAACAAATACTGCGTATCATGAAGTTGGACATGCTCTTTTAGCTAAACTTCTTGAAAATTGTGATCCATTACATAAAGTTTCTATAATTCCACGTGGTATGGCTTTAGGTATAACTCTTACTTTACCAGAAAAAGATTACCTAACGATGAAAAAATCACAATTGTTAGACAGAATTACGATGACGTTAGGTGGACGTGTTGCTGAAGAGATTATTTATGGAGGAGAATCCGTAACAACAGGAGCTTCTAACGATTTAGAAAAAGTATCTGATATAGCTCGTAAAATGGTTACTTCATATGGTATGAGTGAAAAAATGGGTAATCTTACTTATGGAAAATCAGAAGAACATGTATTTATGGGACGTGATTTCGGACATACTAGAAATTTCTCAGAAGAAATTGCTGCTGAAATTGATAAAGAAATTAAGCGTATTGTAGATGAAAGATATCAAATTGCAAAAGATTTATTATCACAAAATCGCGATATGTTGGAGTTTATTTCTAAAGCTTTATTAGAACGTGAAACCCTTGATGAAAAAGAGTTTGATGATTTGATGAATGAAGTTTATAGAAGAAGAGAAAATCATATAGAAGGATAGAATATTATGTATGAATCAGAAAAACTAAATTTAATAATGCAACAATATAAGCTTTATACTGAACAAAAAGATGCTTTTATAAAGAGAAGTTTTAGTGTTAATCGTTTTTACATGGTTCTTGTAATTATATTGTTATTACTAGTTAATCTAACTAAAAATGTTGCTTTTGTTTATTCTATATCTCTACCTTTTATCTTTTCTATTATTGGGGTTGGAGTATGTGTTCTGTGGTGGATGAATATGGATTCTTATAATCTTCTTATAAAAATTAAATTTGCAAAGGTTATAGAAGAAATAGAAAAACAATTACCTGTTCAACCATATACTATGGAACATAATGCAATTGATGAGTTTAGGGAAAATAAAAAAGAATTTTTATTTTCAGATATGCAAAAAGTATTTGCAACTATTATGTTTATCGCATTTTTTGTTTGCTTTATAGATGAATTGATTCCATTGATAATTAAGCAATTTATTTAGAGGTAAATGAGTGTATATTGTATGGGTTGTTAACTCCAAGGATTTTGTCGTGTAAACGTTTAAATCCTTTACCATATGTATATCTTAGTTCTTCTAATAGATTACTTTGTATATCTAATAAATACATGTCATGAACGATTAGTTCTTTAATTAAGAATATAATATCTTTATTTTGTGTCCACATTACATTTGTAGCATCTGCTTTTGTTGAATGAATTCTTCCCATCAATGCTTCTTTATTATCAACACATAGTATAACCATTCTTCCATCTAGTGTATTTTCTATGTTTTTAGAGAAAGGATGTTCATAAATCAAACCAAAATTAGGCTTTAAGTTTCCATAACTAACGATTCTAATTTCAACATTTCGATCATATGCTTTGAAAAGTTCTTCTTCTATTACAGGAAAATCTTGAGGCCAAACTTCTAAATATATTTCATGTTGAGCAGATCTAACTATTTCTATTGCTTTTTTTTGAATATTTAATTCACCTTTCAAATTTAAAATAGGTTCATTATAATCTTCTTTTACTTCTGGTAAATGATTATCTAAGTATTCAATAGTAGAGAGCATTTTACGTTTAAATCTTTTAGTAAGCTCTTTGGGATTAATTGGTGAATATTCTGCAGGTTTTGAATTAGTTGCAATAATAGCCTTCTTTTCTAACAATGCTTTCAAAGTATCATATGTTCTTGATTGAGGGATATTAGCTATTTTGCTAATTTCATAGCCAGTTGTGGGGTGTTTTTTTAATAGAGCCACATATACTTTTGACTCGTATGTATTAAAACCTAATTCTTTTAAATTCTCGATTAACTTATCCATTACTATATTCTATCAAAAATATCTAATAATTTTAATAAGATATTAAGATAATATAAATGCACAAAATCATTATGTTAATATAAAAGTATGAAAGTAGCAGATTATTTAATTAAGGTATTAGTAAAACTTGGGGTAACAGAATATTTTGGGTTGCCTGGTGATTTTAATTTTGATATTTTATATTCAATTCAAGAAAATGAAGATACGACTTGGATTGGTTGTACAAATGAACTAAATGCAGGTTATGCTGCAGATGGATATGCAAGAGTAAAAGGATATGGTGCAGTTGTAACTACATATGGTGTTGGGGAATTAAGTGCAATGAACGCTATTGCTGGTAGCTTTGCTGAAAATGTTCCTGTAATTCATATCGTCGGAGTTCCTGCAACTAATCATATTGAAAATAATGTTTTATTGCATCATAATTTTCAAAATCCAAATTATTATGCATTTCAAAAAGCATTTGAACCTGTTGTTGAAACAACAGCTTATTTAACGAAAGATAATGCAAAACAAGAGATTGATAGGGTAATTGAAATATTTAGAAAAACAAAAAGACCTGTTTATCTTGCAATTCCTATGGATGTTGCTTTAATGAATATTGCAGAAGAAGTAGCTCTTAGTGAGATTAGAAGTGATGAATTGGTATTAAAAGAATTCTTAAATTCAGCTTCAGAGATTATTAATTCTGCAAAATCGCCTGTAATAATTGGCGATACATTGATAAAAAGATATCAATGTGAAGAATTATATAGAAATTTTGCAGAAGAATCTAATATCCCAACAAGTAATTTCTTAATGGGAACTGGTATTATTGATTTTGATAAAAAGAATTATTTAGGGACATATATAAGTGCTTTCGGGAATGATACAGCTTGTAAATATTTAACAGAAACAGATTGTGCAATTTCTGTGGGTCCTATTTATAGTGATTTAAATACTTTTGGTTTTTCATTACCATATAAACCAGATGACCATATTGCAATTTATGGAACCTATTCTATTATTAAAAATAAAAAATATGACAATATAATGATGGAAGATGTTTTAAGAGGTTTGGTTGAACTTGTAAATCCACGTAATAATGATATAAAAGTCTCAGATGTTGGTTATACAGAATCTCAATTAAAAGGTGAAAAATTGACATCGGAATATATATATCCAAGATTACAAGAATTTTTCAAAGCAAATGATTTGTTGTTTATTGAAACTGGTATAATCATGCATGGTTTTTCTGGTATGAAATTACCTTCAAATATAATAGCAAACACTCAAACATTATGGGGTTCAATCGGTTGGGCGACCCCTGCAACATTAGGTGGATGTTTGGCTGATAAAACAAGAAGAGTCGTATTATTTACAGGAGAAGGTTCTCATCAGTTAACAGCTACTGAAATTGGTAATATGATGCGTCAAGGTGTTAAACCTATAGTAATTGTTTTAAATAATTCAGGGTATACAATTGAAAGAATTTTATCAAATGATCCTGAAGATGAATTTAATAATATTTCTAATTGGAATTATTCAAAACTTCCAGAAGTTTTTGCAGGTGATGTTTGGACTGCACAAGCAACAACTGATAAAGAGTTTGATACAGCGTTAAAATTAGCAGAACATCAAGACAAGCTTTGTTATATAGAAATATTTACGGATAAAATGGATTTACCTTTTATTACTGCAAAAACAATAGAAAGGTTAAATAAACAAAAACAAGATGCACTTGAAAAAACACCAAGTTTTAGCTAAAATTCAAACAAATGAGTACAAATAGCAAAGCAAAATTATTAGTTATATCTGGTTCATCAGGTGTTGGCAAGGGAACTGTTATAAAATCCCTTTTAGGGAAATGTTCCAATATAAATTTGTCAATTTCTTGTACTACAAGGAAACCTAGGCCTGGAGAAATTGATGGTGTAAATTATTTCTTTTTATCAAAAGATGAATTCCAAGAAAGTATTGATAATAATGATTTTCTTGAATGGGCTGAGTTTTCTGAAAATTTTTATGGTACTAGAAAGTCTTATATAGAAAAGTGTTTAAATAATAATCAAAATGTTTTGTTAGAGATAGAAACACAAGGAGCATTACAAGTTAAAGCTAAAATGCCAGAGGCTGTTTTAATCTTTATTGCACCACCATCTATCGAAGAATTAGAGGCAAGATTAAGAGGACGTCATACTGAGACTGAAGAGGCTATTCAAAAAAGGCTTAATTTTGTTAAGTTAGAAATGGAAAACTCAAAAAAATACGATTATATTGTCGTGAATGATACTGTCGAAAATGCAGTAAATAAGATTATTGAAATAATTGGAGTATAAAGTGTTAAAGGGTAAAAATATTTTAGTTGGTATATCAGCAGGAATTGCTGCTTATAAAATATGTGAGCTTATAAGAATGTATAAAAGAGCAGGTGCTAATGTAAGAGTTATGATGACTCCAAATACTTTGAATTTAGTTACTCGATTAACATTAGAATCTCTTTCTCAAAATGAAGTATTTGTTGAAAATTTTGATATAAAAGAGTATAAACCTGAACATATTTCATTGTGTGATGAATCTGATATATTGGTTTTAGCTCCTGCAACAGCGAATACAATTTCAAAAATTGCAAATGGATTATGTGATAATCTTTTAACATCAACTGTTTGTGCGTTTAATAAACCAATAATTGTTGCTCCTGCAATGAATACAAATATGTGGAACAATAAATTTGTTCAAGAAAACTTACAGAAATTATCTGAGAATAATTATTATATATGTAATCCAGAATCAGGTTTTCTTGCATGTGGTACTGAAGGTGTTGGCAGATTATGTAAGTTAGAAACAATATTTGATAAAACGGTTGAGGTTCTAAATAATGATAAAAAATTGCTAAATAAGAAAATAGTTATTACTGCAGGAGGAACTGTTGAAAAGATTGACCCTGTAAGATATATTTCAAATTTTTCATCAGGAAAAATGGGAGTTGCATTAGCTGATGTTGCATATCAAATGGGTGCTGATGTTACTTTGGTTTCAACTTTTGATATAGAAAAGCCTTATAATGTTGTAAATGTTCAATCAGCAATAGATATGGAAGAAGAAGTAACTAAATATAATAACAATGTTGATTGTATAATAATGGCTGCAGCTGTTGCAGATTATAGAGTAAAAGATTACAGCGAACAGAAGATGAAAAAAACTTCTGATGATGAAATAACAATTCAATTAGTAAAAAATCCAGATATATTAAAGAAAATTTCATCAGAAAAAGATACAACAAAAATTGTTGGATTCTGTGCAGAGAGTGAAAATTTACTAGAAAATGCCAAGATAAAGATTAAAAATAAAGGTTGTGATTATTTAATAGCAAATGATATTTCAAGAAAAGATATCGGTTTTTCAAGTGATGAAAATGAAGTTTATATATTAGATAATAACTTAAATATAGAACATATTGAAAAAAATTCAAAAGTAAATATTGCACACAAAATATTGGAGAAAATTTTTGAATAAGTATGAATTAGTATCAAAGATAGAAAAAATTGCACCGTTAGAAACTCAAGAAGATTGGGATTGTTCTGGTTGGGTGGTAGATACTAAAAATTCTGAAGTTAAAAAAGTAATGTTAGCATTAACTATTACTGATGATATTGTAAATCAAGCAAAACAAAGAGGATGTGACTTTATAATATCTCATCATCCAATGTTTTCTGTTCCGTTGAAATATAAAGATATTAATATTTATGCCTCTCATACTCCAATGGATAAGGCTAAAGGTGGTACAACAGAAACTCTTATACAAGAGTTAGGTTATAATGATATAGAATTTATTAATGATTTTGTAAGAAGAATTCAAACAGATATTAGTGTAAATGATTTTAGAAAAAAATTAGAGCAAATATCAAATAATGTAAGGTTAATTAATAATAATTCTATTGAACGTATAAACAAAATAGATTTTTGTTCTGGTTCTGGTTCTGATTTTATTGAAACTACAGATGCTGATGCCTTTGTTACAGGAGATTTAAAATATCATACAGCAGTTGAAACTAATAAAGTTGTGTTTGATATCGGACATTTTGAAAGTGAAATATTAGTTCTTAATACATTTAAAGAAATTTTAGGAATTGATGTGGAGATAGCAGATGAAAAAAGTCCTTTTATATAGTTTAATTTTATCATTCTTTCTTTCGCTTGCTGCGATTGCATATGAAACAATTATTATTGATTTTCCTAAAAAAACAAAGTGGGATGTAGCTTTTTATAGAAATATTGGAACAGAAGCAATATTGCAATATGTTCCAAGTGGTGAAAGTTATAGTAAATGGACACAAACTGTAATAGTTCATTCTTATAAAGATTATACATACCCAGCAAACCAATTATCTGATATGTTAACAGCACAATTGCAAAGGCAAAATCCTACAGGAAGGTATAATTATCTTAGATATACTGGTGTTGATGCAATTGCCGTAAGAACAACAAATAATTATAATAAAATTTTAGGTCAATCTGAAATTTTTAGAACAACTAAAGCTGCTGAAGGTTTAATGACAATACAGTATATTGATAAAAATAAAACTAGATTTAAAGAAAATTATAATATGTGGCTTAAAATAATAAGAGACGCTAGGACATATAATAGTTATTGGCGTGATAATAGAGTTTTAAATAAAGGTGAAAGTTATGAATTATAGCTGTTACATAAAACTTTATGTGTATTTGTTATAATTTTGTATTCAGGTTTCTTTTCTTTGCATATTTGATTTTTATAATTACATCTTTCATAAAATTTACAATAATTTGTATTATCAAAAGAAATTTCTGATAAATCTATTTTTTTAGGTTTGTTATTGATATTTGGAATAGAATCTAATAGTAATTTAGTATAAGGATGTTGTGGATTATTAAAAATTTCATCCTTTGTACCAATTTCTACTAATTCTCCTAAATACATAATTCCTACTCTATCTGCGATATATCTAATTACATTTAAGTCGTGAGATATAAATAATATTGTAATATCGTATGTCTTTTGTAGATCTTTAATCAAGTTAATAATTTGAGCTTGAATACTAGCATCTAAAGCACTTACAGGCTCATCAGCTATAATAAATTCCGGATTAAGCATAAGTGCTCTAGCTATTGCAATTCTTTGTCTTTGTCCACCTGAAAATTCGTGAGGATAAAGAGATAAGTGGTATTCAGAAAGTCCAACTTGTGTGATTTTTTCTAAAACTATTTTGTTTATTTCATCTTTTGTTAAATTTGTATTAATAATTAAAGGTTCTGCGAGTATATCTTTAATTTTCATTTTAGGATTTAAACTAGCATAAGGATTTTGAAAAATCATTTGAACTTTTTGGGTGAATCGTTTAGTTTGTATTTTATTTAGTTTAAGAATATTATTGTTATTATAAACAATTTCACCAGACTCTGGTTTTACAAGCTTGATAATTGCTTTTGACAGTGTTGATTTCCCACAACCTGATTCTCCTGCAATTGCAAGAATTTCACCTTTATTTATTGATAAGGAAAAATTATCAACAGCTTTTATTGTTGTTTTTTGTCCAAGATTAGATGAAGTATAAGTAACATTTAAGTTTTTTATTTCTAAAATTTTTTCAGACATATCATTATAATTTAACTATAATTCTCTTCTTCCTTCAATTGCCTTAGCAAGGGTAACCTCATCGGCATATTCTAAATCTGCACCTACAGGTAAACCAAAAGCAATTCTCGATATTTTAATACCAAAAGGCTTAATAAGTTTAGTCAGGTATAAACTTGTAGCTTCTCCTTCTACCGATGGTGATAGTGCGAGTATAACTTCTTGAACTCTATCATCTGTTAATCTTGTTAAAAGCTCTTTAATTCTAATATCATCAGCGCCAATTCCATCCATTGGTGAAATTAAGCCTTGTAAAACGTGATATAGTCCATTATATTCATTTGTTTTTTCAATCGCAATTAAATCTTTAGTTTCTGCAACGACACATATAACAGATTTATTTCTGCTTGAAGATGAACATATTTCACAAGGACTTGATGTAGATAGATTGAAACAAATTTCACAAGCTTTTGTTTGTTCTTTTGCAACAACAAGAGCTTCCGCAAATTTTTGAACTTCGCTCATAGGCATTTTTAATATATGAAAAGCCATTCGTTGAGCTGATTTAGGTCCAATTGACGGAAGCTTTTGAAATTGTTCTATTAAAGCTGCTATTGCTTTAGGATATATCATTAGCAAAGTCCTGGAATACTAATACCACCAGTTACAGCTTTTAATTTAGTTTCCATTTCTTTAGAAGCTTTTTCGCTTGTTTGTAAAATTGCAGTAGTAATTAAATCTTCTAAAGTTTCTAATGTATCATCATCTACAGATTCAGGATTTTCAGGATTTAGTAATTCTTTAGATAGTTTTATTGATTTAAATTTACCTTGTCCATCACAAGTAACTTTTACTGCTCCTCCTGCTGCTTCTCCATTAATTTCAGCAGATGCTAATTCTTCTTGTACACTTTTTAATCTTTTTTGTATATTTTGTGCTTGTTGCATCATTTGCATCATGTTCATAACAAATTACCTCCTGAGTATTTTTTATTATACAATAAATATTATGAAAAACAAAACATATCTTAACGAAAGTGTAAAAAACGGATATCTTTTAAAGTGGCATAAAATGCCTATAAATGTATATATTGCTCCTATGAAATTTTATTCAAAACAAGGTGAAGATTTAATATACAGAAAAATGGTTGTAGATGCCCTAGAAGAATGGGAAAATGCAAGTGAAGGATTAGTTCAATTTAATCTTGTTAATACTTTGCTTGAATCACAGATAAATGTTGATTGGAAAAGAGTTGATAGAAGTGCATTAGGTCATTGTACTTATAACTATGATAATTATAAAAGGTTATATGGAGCAGAAGTTTCAATCGGTTTAACAGATGGATTGATTCATGAAAAATATAATTCAAATGAAGAAGTTTACCATACAATACTTCATGAAATAGGTCATTCTATTGGTTTAGGACATAGTCCTTATGATACCGATATTATGTATACACCTCATAAATATGGTGTTGTATCATTATCTAATAATGATAAATATTCTGTTCAATGGTTGTATCGACTTCCTTCTGCAACTGAAGTTAGAGCTATAGGGCAGCAATTTTCTATAATGACTGATTCTGATATTGATATGATTATAAACAAAATTGATAATCAAGATGATTATGAAAAATATGAGGATAACCAGTCAACTAAATCAACTAGAAATTTATTAGATGAAACAGATAATATCGCAAATGTAAAACGTTATAATATGATGATTCAGCATGTTGGAATATCAGAAGATATGCGTCAATTCTTTATTAATAAAAACAGAAAAAAATAGAAATAAATTTATTCTTATTTTGTTTTTAACATTTCACGCAATTTTTTAAGTTGGTCGCGAATTTCAGCAGCTCGTTCAAAGTCTAGAATTTTTGCAGCTTTATGCATATCTTTTTCTAATTTATCAATTAATTTTGGTAAATCTTTCTTATCAATATTCAAATCAACCATTTCTTCTGCAATAATATCTTCTAAATCTCTATAACTTGCAACAAGAGATAATAAATTATTTTCGATAGGTTTCTTAATTGTTTTAGGGATAATTCCATATTTTTTATTGTATGCAATTTGCACTTCACGACGTCTATTTGTTTCATCAATTGCGCGTTGCATAGAGCCTGTAATTTTATCAGCATACATAATAACTTCACCACAAGCATTACGGGCAGCACGACCGATTGTTTGAATCAAACTTGTATCAGAGCGCAAGAAGCCTTCTTTATCAGCATCCATAATCGCTACTAATGAAACTTCTGGGATATCTAGACCTTCTCTTAATAGGTTTACACCGATTAATACATCAAATTCTCCCAGTCTTAAATCTCTTAAGATTTCAACACGCTCAATTGATTTTATATCACTATGTAGATATCTTACCTTTATATCTTGTTGTAAGAAATAATCGCAAAGTTCTTCTGCCATTTTCTTTGTTAAAGTTGTTATCAAAACTCTCTCATGCCTGTCAACTCGTTTATTTATTTCTGTTATTAAATCATTAATTTGAGTATCAATAGGTCTTACACTAATTTTAGGATCTACAAGTCCTGTAGGTCTGATGATTTGTTCAACTAATTGCTGAGAAGTTGATGTTTCAAACTCTGCAGGAGTTGCGGATATATATATTTTTTGATGAACTCTTTCAAAAAATTCTTCATCTTTTAATGGTCTGTTATCTTTTGCACAAGGTAGCCTAAAACCATAATCTACAAGTACATTTTTTCTTGCTCTATCTCCATGATACATACCTCTTAATTGAGGAATAGTAACATGTGATTCATCTATAACAGTTAAAAAATCTCCTTGAAAATAATCTAATAAGGTTGCAGGTGGTGTTCCTTCTGGACGGCGTTCTATTATTCTTGAATAATTTTCGATTCCTGAACAGTAACCCATTTCTTTTATCATTTCAATATCATATTTAACTCTTTGTTGTAATCTTTGAGATTCTAAGATTTTGTTTTCGTTTTCTAATTCTGCAACTCTATTTTTTAACTCCTGTCTAATTATTGCAATCGTTTCATCAACATTATCATCATCAGAAAGGTAGTGAACAGCCGGATATATTACAACCTTATCTGGAGTTTCAAGTATTTCTCCTGATACAGGATCAATCCTTACAATTTTTTCTACTTCATCACCAAAGAAGCAAATTCTTGTAATAATTTTTTCGTATGCAGGCATGATCTCAACGACATCGCCACGAACTCTAAACATTGCTCTATCTAGCGCAACATCGTTTCTTGAGTATTGAACACTTACTAAATGTTTAATTAAATCGTCTCTATCTATTTCATCTCCTAAATTAATTTCAACAGAACCTTTGAAATAATTTTCTGGTAAACCTAAGCCATATATACAACTAACAGATGCAACAACAATAACATCATTTCTTTCATACAAACTTCTGGTTGTGTTATGTCTTAGTTTATCAATTTCATCATTTATACTTGCAGATTTTTCTATATAAGTATCTGTTCTTGGAATATATGCTTCCGGTTGATAATAATCATAGTAACTAATAAAATATTCAACAGCATTTTCTGGGAATAATTCTTTTAACTCACTGTATAACTGGGCAGCCAAGGTTTTGTTATGAGCTATTACCAATGTTGGTTTTTGAACTTTTTCTATAACATTAGCAATAGTAAATGTTTTTCCTGAACCTGTGATCCCTAAGAGAGTTTGAGAATCATAACCATCTTTAATCCCTTGAACTAATTTTTCAATGGCTTTGGGTTGATCTCCTGCAGGTTTATATTTAGAATGTATTTTAAATTTTCTATCCATAAGATTATTATACAACTTGTAAATTTTTTTACAAAAAACTAGCAAATTATTTTTTGTTCATGTTTTTATCATGATATAAGTGTGTAGAAAATAAGGAGACTTGATAGTTGGTAGGAATAAATAGTAAATTCCAAGGCCTAGAGAATTTTAGAAGTTCTCAAAAAGGGAATGGGCAAGTAAAAGAATCAAAAAAGGTAAAAGTAGCTAAAGATGATATTTACATGAAATGGCCACTTAGAGGTTTAGCGTATTCTAATGAAATTGGTGAAGTTATTCGACCAATGAGTGGGCTATTAGCTAATTTATTATGGGTTCCAGCTATCGGTTATATTGCTGCTGATGTTGGTGATAAATATAAACATAATGAATATGGAGAACATGATCCAAGTAAAAAAAGAGCTGGAAAACAACTATCATTCCAAATGCTTGCTAGTGTATTCTTACCTACTGCAGCAGTAAAAGTTGGTCAAAAACTTACAAATATAATTTCTTCTAAAGGTAAAAACAAATTAGCATTTAACCATAGAGAAGATATTACAAATAGAATTCTAGATTCTATGAACAAAGGTACACACGAAAAATTTGTTGATGCTAGTACAGGTCTTGTTGATAGAGCTAAATATACTCAACATATAATGGAAAACTTTGCAGAAATGGATAAACATAAGAAAACACATAATAAAATGTTTGAACCAATTGCTAAAGTTATGGATTTTATAAAAAGACCATTTGAAGCAAAACCAAAAACAGAAAATATTCAAAAATATGTTGCTAAAACAGTTGATAATGTAATGGATATGCGAGAAGCATTACTAGAAGGTAAAAAACCAACAAATGTTTCTGAAAAATTATTCAAAGCATTTGAAAAAGCTGCTAAAGGTGGAAATTTAGAACAAAAGAAAAGTGCAGCATTTAATGTTATCAAAAAAGCTCAAGGTAATAAATTATTCAAAAATAATGCATTAAAATCTTTAGGAGGTTTTATAGCTCTAGGTCTTGCAATGAAACCTATTGATAATTTTGTAGAACATGTATTAATTGAAAAATATATAGGTCCAACAATTGATAAATTAGGATCAAATAAACCTTGGAAACCATTATCAGAAGTAGCGAAAGCTGATAACAATGAAAATAAAACCTCAGCTGCCTAAAAGTAATGTTCCATCAAGGGTTAATGTAGTAGTTTCTTTAAGTTGTGGGTAATCATCTAATTGATTATCCACAACAAATTTTATTGCTTCATTTCTTGCAAGTTCAAGAATTTTGGAATCTTTTACAATATCTGAAATTATTAAATCTGGAAGTCCACTCTGTCTTACTCCTAAAAATTCTCCAGGACCTCTAAGTTGTAAATCTTTTTCTGCGATAACAAATCCATCATTAGTTTCTGTCATTATAGATAATCTATTTCTTGTCTCTTGAGATTTTGAAGAAGTTGAAATAATGCAATATGACTGTAAATTACATCTCCCAACACGTCCTCTTAATTGATGTAATTGAGGTAAACCGAATCTTTCAGCATTTTCGATTACAATTACTGTTGCATTAGGAACATCAACCCCAACTTCTACAACTGTTGTTGATACTAAAATATCATACTCTTTATTTTTAAATTTGGTCATTACTTCATCTTTCTCAGAATTTTTCATTTTTCCATGTAATAAACCAACTTTTAGATGAGGAAATACACTATTTTGTAACCTTTCAGCCTCAACTGTTGCAGCTTTTGCTGACAATGTTTCACTTTCTTCTATAAGAGGATAAACAACATACGCTTGATGTCCAGCCTTAACTTCCATTTCGATTAAGTCGTAAATTTGTTTTTTAGGAACTCCCATTTTAGTTATAATAGGCTTTCTTCCTTTGGGAAGTTCATTAATAATTGTTAAATCTAAATCCCCATTCATTGTAATTGCAAGTGTTCTTGGTATTGGTGTAGCTGTCATTGTAAGAATTTGTGGGTTTTGTCCTTTTTTTCTTAGTGATAGTCTTTGTTTTACTCCGAACCTATGTTGTTCATCTATGACAACTGCTCCTAGATTTGCAAAATCAATATTTTCTTGTATTAATGCTTGAGTTCCGACAGCTATATCTAATTGTCCGTTCCTTAATGATACTTCTGATAATTCTCTTTGTTTTTTACCTATGCTTCCAATAAATAATCCAACACTCAAACCTAATGGTGTTAACCAATTTACAAAGTTATTATAATGCTGTTGCGCAAGTATTTCTGTAGGTGCCATAATTGCAGCTTGATAACCATTTTCAATTGCTGCTAATAACATAATACAAGCAACTACAGTTTTACCAGAACCAACATCCCCTTGTAATAGTCTTTGCATTGGTTCTTCTGAGCTCATGTCTGATAAAATATCATTAACTGCTCTTTTTTGAGCAGAAGTAAGTTCAAATGGAAGTTGTTTTATAAATTTATTAACAAGACCATTTTCTTTTATTTTTAATGGTAATGCTTTATTTTCAGTTTTATTTTTTTCTCTAATCATTGCAAGTTTTAGCTGAATTAAAAAGAATTCTTCAAAAACTAATGTATATCTTGCTTTTTCCAACATTTCCATACTATCGGGGAAATGGATTTGTTCTATTGCATCTCTTTTGTTTAATAAATCATATTTTTTTATCAAATAATCAGGTATAACATTTACAATAGATGATTTATAAAGTTGAATTGCATTATATATAGCTTTTCGCAATGTTTTTAAATTCATATTCTCACAAAGGGGGTAAATCGGAACAATTCTTCCTATGTTCAAATCAGTCTTTGTTAAAAAATCTTCTGACATTATTGAATAATTTACATTTTCAAGTGTTTTTGAATAATCATAGTTATTTATTTTAACAGTTCCTGAAATAATTATTCCTGCTCCTTGTGGAAATTGTCTTTTTGTTCTTTCAAGTGCATATTGGTTGCTTTTATTGAAAAAGTTTAATATAAAACTCCCAGTTTCATCTTGTATTTTTACTTTAATAACTCCTAGCCCTTTGGGTGTTGTAAAGGCTTCAACTCTTTTTATGTACCCAAAAACTGTAGTATTTTCGCCTTCTACCAAATTTTTTATCAAAGTTCTTTTAGAATAATCAATATGTTTTCTTGGTAAATAAAATAACAAATCACTTGCTGTAAAAATCCCAAGTTTATTTAATATTGCAGCAACCTTAGGTCCAACACCTTTAACATAAGTAACAGATGAAAAAGGATTTAATTTTGCATCTACTTGTTTTTTATCTTCTTCTTGTTGTTTTAATTCTGATTTAATTGCATTTATTAGATATTCGATAGACTTTTTTCTTTGTGGCATTGTATCCATTGAATATTGTTCAAAATGTGATAAAACAAATTTCCATCTTTCGGGTATAGAGGATGTTTTGATAAACTTCCTAATTTCGCCACGTATAAAACTAGAAAAACATTTTGTCTTTCCTCTTATATCAATATATTTATACTTAGCCTCTATCTCAATAGCTTTTTTAATTTGCTCTATATTACTATCCAATTAGACTGATAACCTCATACAAGTCCATTTTTTTAGATTTTCCTCTAATGGTTACATTAGAAATTTTTATTACATCTACAATATTTTTAACGCAAGCGTATGTAGAGCTACTGATTAAAAAGTTTGTTTTATAAGTCTTATTGTAGCTTTCAATTCTGCTTGCTAAGTTTACCATATCACCTATTACTGTATATTCCATTCTTTTTTCGGAGCCGATATTACCAACGAATGCTTCTCCTGTATTAATCCCTACTCCGATTTCAATTTTAGGTTTTCCTTCGCTTAACCATTTTTGTTGTAATTCATTAACTTTTTCAAGCATTTCTGCAGCACATCTTATTGCATTTACAGGGTGGTTTTCATCTTGTATTGGTTCTCCAAATATAACCATTACAGCATCTCCAATAAATTTGTTAATTACACCATGGTGTTTTGTAACAATAGGTTCCATTTCTGTAAAATATTCGTTTAATATTACAGAAACTTCATCAGCAGATATTTTTTCACTGATTGAAGTAAAACCTCTAATATCAGAGAATAAAACTGTTACGTTTGCTTTTTTCCCTCCAAGTTTTAATTCATCAATGTTTTTAACAACACTCTTCATAATATCTTCAGAGATATATTTACCCATAGCAGTTTTGATTTTTTCTTTATTTTTACCTTCTAAAATAAATCTATGAGAATAAGCAAAAATCATTGTTATTAACTCTAAAGAAATAGGTGTTATAACACTAATAGCAATACCATTGTGGAAACAATTTGAACATATTAAAAGGTAAGTAATAGTTATTAGCAAAATTAATGTAGCAGATGCAAATACTGAAAAATTTCGAATTAATAAATATGCAAGAATCATGATAGTAAATGTAATTAGAAAATTTTTCCCTGCATCGATTTGAGTCATAAAATCTTCAGATAATAAGTTATCTAAAACTGTCGCTTGAACATCAACTCCTGAATGTTCATTGCTAACAGGTGTTCTTTGAATATCTGATAAACCTGTTGCTGCTGCTTTAACATTTGCTCCGACAAAAACAATTTTGTTTTCAAATTCTTTTGGATTGATAATAGGCTTTTGACCTGATTTTATTTGATCATAGGATTCCATTATATCCACAGCTGAATATGTTTTGTGTGAATAATTTGTATTTCCATACTTTTTATAAAATTTGATTAATGTATATATTCCACCTAAATCATTATTTCTTGGGATTTTAATCTTAGAGTTTTTACCTATTATATAGTTATCATAAACAATATATCCTTCATTTCCGTGTAGAAAAGAATATGTTCTTAATGCTAGTGATTGATAAAGTTTATTATCATATTGAATTACATATGGTATGCTTCTTAAAAAGCTATCTTTACTAACAGGTGTTTTTACGGAACCAACCATTTTTATAGAATTAAAATATGGTTGAGGGAACGGTAAAATTTCTTTGTAGTAGTTCCCCGATTTAATAGTTCTTTTATCTGTTATATCAAGTTTAAATTTTTTATCAAATTTTTTATCATATTCATTTGAATTTACAGATCTTGGATTTATTAATAAATCGAAACCTGATATAAGGTTATCAATTTTATTTATTGAATTAAAATATTTAATATCAGATTTAGGATTTTCAATGTCAGGGGTTACAAAAATGGAATCACTAACTATAGCCGAAGGCTTAGCGTATACGTTAAGATAATCAAAAATTTTACAATATAATTCTCTTTTCCAAGGCCAACGATATTTCCCAATAGATTTATCGTCAATTACAATAATTACAGTATCTTCTCTAGCTTGCTTTGTTGCTGTAAAATTTTTTACCATGAAATTAAAAGCTTTAGGTTCAAAAAAATTATTAGATATTGAATATGCAATTAGCATAAAAATAAGTATTGATATGAATATGATTAAAGCTTTTAAAAATTTCATAAAAAAGTCCTTTTTATTCTTTTATGATATAATAAATTTAAGAAAAAGGATAGATTATGAGTAGAAATTTAATAAAATTAATATCAGAAGAAAAAATATACCCAATAATTCGTTGTAATGATGCATCAAAAGCAGAAGATATAGCTAATGCATTAATCGAAGGTGGAATAAAAGTATTAGAAATAAATATAGAGAATGCTTCTTTATATGAAGTAATAGAAAGGGTATCTAAAAAAGCAACTGTTTGTGCTGGAAGCATAATTACAAATCTTCAAGCTACACAAGCATTTAAATCAGGAGCTATGTTATTTTCTTCTCCAATATTCCAAATGAATATGGTAAAAATATCAAAAAATATTGGTGTTCCTTTTATTGCTGGCACCTCAACTGCAAATGAAGCATATAATGCTTGGAAAGCAAGAATTCCTCTAATAAAATTATTCCCCGTAACTGCAATGGGTGGAGTT
This sequence comes from Candidatus Gastranaerophilales bacterium, assembly GCA_944324375.1. GTDB lineage: Bacteria > Cyanobacteriota > Vampirovibrionia > Gastranaerophilales > Gastranaerophilaceae > UMGS1585. Next base: position 31,125 of record CALUWB010000013.1, read on the forward strand.
CAATATTTTGAAGAATTAATGCGACAAATGCCGTTTTTAAATCTTATGCCTATGGGAAATATAAAATTAGGCGATGTCAAAGATTATATAAAAGCAGGGGCTACTTCTGTTGGTGTAGGAAGAGATTTTTACGAAAATCTTTCATTAAATCAAATTACAGAAAGAGCAAAAGGTATTTTAGCTAAAATTAAGGAATAATTTTAATGGAAAAAGTTCTTGATATTATTGCGATAGGAGAATGTTTATTAGAATTATCAACTAATGCCCCATTTGAAACGACAGAATCGTTCAATCTTTCTTATGGTGGTGATGTTGTAACGTCAGCAGTTGCAGCTAAAAGATTAGGTTCAAACGTAGGGATTTTAACTTCAATTGGTGAAGATCATTTTAAAAATATCTTAATTGAAAGATTAAATTATCAAGGGTTAGATATTTCAAATATAAAAATATCTAATGAAAAAAATGGTTTATACTTATGTAGTCATTCTGATAAAAAACAATTAATTACTTATAGAAGACGAGTAGCAAGTAATTATTTAGCATTTGAAGATTTAAATTTAGATTATATATTGTCAACGAGAACAATTTATTCAACTGGAATTACTCAATCTTTGTCAATGCAGTCTAATCAGCTCGTAAAGAAAGTTTATCAATTCGCACGTGAAAATGAAATTATGACAGCTTATGATCCTAATTATTCATCATCTTTTATGACTACTTATGATACAAAAGAGTATTTAGAAGATATTATTGAAAATATAGATATATTATTTTTAAGTCTAAAAAATGATGTAGAAGTTTTGTATAATCTTACTTCAATAGAAAAAATTGTGAATTATTTTACAGATTATGGTGTAAAAATAATTGTTGTAAAATCTCATTTAGAAAATGGTTATTATATTCATCATAATGGTAAAACAGAATTTTCTCCTTTCTACAATGAACAAAATGTAATTCATACAATGGGGTCGGGTGATGTTTTTAATGGTGGATTTCTCTCTGCTATAAATAGTGGTTACACTCCTTTTGAGGCTGCTAAAATAGCTGCTAAGCAAGCTGGTATATATATTGATAGATTAGGACTTATTAATAATATTCCGACATCGGAAGAATTATCGAGGTTATAATGAAAAAAATATTAATTTCTGGTTACTATGGGTTTGATAATTTTGGTGATGAAGCAATTTTAGATGTATTATTAGCTCATTTAAAAGGTCAAAATATTACTGTTTTGTCAGCTAATCCTCAAATAACAGGGAAACGTCATAATGTTAATTCTATTAATTCATTTAATCCAGAATTAATAATGAAAAAACTAAATGAGTTTGATATTTTAATATCTGGAGGTGGAAGTTTACTTCAGAATGTAACAAGTAATAAGAGTTTATTCTACTATTGTGGTTTGATATATATGTTTGCATCTTTGAAAAAAGATGTAATTATATTTGCACAAGGAATAGGTCCAATAAATGGTTTTTGGGGTAATTTTATTGCAAAAAGGGCATTGAAAAAATGTAAATACATATCTGTGCGTGATGAAAAAAGTTTAGAACTTTTGAAAAGCTGGGGAATTCCCCAAGCAAAATTAGTTTGTGATCCAATTTTTGACTTACAATTACCGGAACGTCATAAAACTAGAAAAATTGGTATTCAGTTAAGAAAATTCCATACTTTAACAGACGAATTATTTGACGAAATAATAAAACAAATAGCTTTGAAATTTAGTGATAGAGAAATTGAATTGATTTCTTTTCAAGATTCTGAAGATGTAGGAATATCACAAGTTTTTATAAATAAGCTAAAGAAAAAGAACCCTACTGCAAATGTTAAATTGATTCAAAATCTAACTAATGGACAGATAATTCAAAGGGTTTCAGAGTATGATTATTTAATTGCAATGAGATTTCATGCCTGTCTTTTAGGGTTAAAATATGGAATAAAAACATTGGCAATATCGTATGATCCTAAAGTGGAAAATCTTGCAAAAGATGCTAAAATTCCTTACTTATTAATGGATTCTAAGAAAAATAATTATGTAAAAGCCTTTGAAGATTTAGATAATTTAACAGCTTTTAATCTTTTAAATTATGTCAATACAAAAGTATTTGATTGGGAAGATACAGGTATTGATGCATTAATTAATGGTTAATCATTAATTGCAGATTTAGAACGTAATTTCCTATGATATGTAATTGCAAATCTATGGGCTTCATCTCTTATTCTTTGGATTAAAAACATTACGTTTGAGTCCATTGGGATTCTTATTGATTCTGATTGATGAGGTAAAAATACTTCTTCTTCTCTTTTTGCAAGTGAAACAAAATCTATATCATTCATTCCAATTTCTTCTACAATTTGCATAACCGAAGATAACTGTCCTTTTCCTCCATCAATAATAATAAGATTTGGTTTTGCCCATTTTGGTTCTCCCATACGAGCAAGTCGTCTTGATAAAACTTCTTTCATTGAAAGAAAATCATCAGGTTTCCCTTCTGTTGACTTAACTTTAAATCGACGATATTCTGATTTCTTAGATTGTCCATTTTCAAATACTACCATTGAAGCAACAGTATTTGTTCCTTGAATATGAGATATATCATAACATTCAATTCTGTGTGGAAATGTTCTTAGTTTAAGTTTTTCCATTAGGTATGAACCAACTTCATTAAAATCATTTCTTATACTTGTAAGTTTTTTTATTTTTGCAGTTTCAAGTAAATTTCTAGCATTCTTGTGAGCCAGTTCTGTTAATTCTTTACCTCTTTGAGTTTTTCCGTAGCTTATTTTTATATTTTTGCCTGATAAAATCTTTAACCATTCTTGATAAAGTTCTTTTTCTCCGATATTTTCTAGGTCATTCGATACGATTTTATCAGGAAATTCTAACATTAAATTAGAATAATATTCTCTAAAAAATGTTTTAAATAGTTCTGTTGTATCTTCATTTTCTTCATAATATGTAAAATCTTTTTTATCTATCAAGCGCCCTTCTCTAATTAAAAGAATAGTAATTGCTAAAATTCCATCTTCATGGATTGTTGAAATAATATCTTGATTTAATTTTGTATTTTCAAATACTACTTTTTGGCGTTCTAATGTTTTCTGTAAATCTAAATAACTATCTCTTAGTTTAGCAGCTTTTTCAAATTGTTCATTCGAAGCATATTTTTCCATTTGTTCTTTTAATTTTTTTAATAGCTCTGATTGTCTACCAGATAAAAATAGTTCAACTTGAGATACTAATGCTTTATAATCTTCTGATGAGATTTTATTTTGACAAGGTGCCATGCAACGACCAATATGGTAATACAAACAAGGTCTATTAGAAAATTTTGGGGTTTTGCATTGTTTTAGTGGAAATATCTTTTTTAGAAAATCCAATGTAGAATGCATTGCTCTTATATCAGTATATGGCCCATAATACTTACCTTTTTCAGGATTCATATTCTTTTTACGAACTATTGTAATTCTAGGATAATCTTCTGCAGTTATTAAGAAATATGGATATTTTTTATCATCTTTTAGTAATATGTTGTATTTTGGTTTATATTTTTTTATTAAATGTGATTCTAATATTAATGCTTCAACTTCAGAATCAGTGATAATGTATTCCATTCTTTCAATTTGTGAAACCAGAACAGTAACTTTTACACTATCATGTTTTTTATGAAAATAGCTATATACTCTTCTTTTTAAATTTTTAGCTTTTCCAACATAAATAACTTCATTTTCGTTATTATAATATATATAACAACCAGATAACGTTGGAATAAGTTTTAGAGTTTCTGCTAATTGTTCGTTCATATTGTTAATTATAGCATATTATTTAACAATCATTTCTGACAATAATTTTTCAGCTTTTTCTCTTTGTGGATCTTTATGTGCAATAAAATCTTTTTCGGTGTATTTAACAATGTAATCAGGAGCTATACCTTTTTCATTAATATCAGATCCATTTGGTGTTAAATATTTTGCTATTGTAAGATTTAAACCTGTTGAATTTGGTAATGGTATAATTCTTTGAACCATTCCTTTCCCAAAAGTCTTTGTTCCAACAAGAACTGCTTTATGATGGTCTTTTAATGCTCCTGATAAAATTTCGCTTGCACTTGCACTTGCTCCATCTACTAATATCACAACAGGTTTATCAATTATAATTGAGCTATTCTGAGCTTTAATATTTTCAACTTTTCCGTCTCGTGAAACAATGTTAACGATTGTTCCTTTGTCTAAAAACATATTAGCAACAAAAATAGCATTTGCTAATAACCCTCCTGTGTTTCCTCTTAAGTCTAGTATTAGCCCTTTGGTATCTTTTGTCTTTTCTAATGCTGTTATAAATTCTGTAGGTGTTGATGTTGCAATAAAACTTGATATCTGTATGTATCCAATATCCTTTTTTACAGAAGATTTAACAGATTCAATTTTTATTGATTTTCTTTTAACAGATTTTATAATCTTTTTGTTTTTTCTCTGAATTTCAAGTGTAACTGTTGAACCTTCTTTCCCTCGAACTAAGCTTGCAACATCTGCAATGTTCATACCACTAACATTTTTACCATCAACTTTAATTATTATATCGTTTGCTTTTATTCCTGCTTCTTTCGCTGGAGTATTATCTAATACACTAAATACAATAATTTTACCGGCATCATTCATTATATTTACTCCAATACCTGAAATTTTAGATTCAATAGAACTATTTTGTTCTGCATATTCTTTTTTATTCAAGTATTTAGAATAATCATCATCTAAACTTGCAATCATAGTATCTATTGCAACTTTAGCATCTTCATCCGTTTTAATTTTTCCTTTGTAATGTTTTTTCCAATAAGACCAATCTTGAGAGTTTAGAGTTGAATCATAAAAACCAGAATTAATTTCTTTCCAAGTTCTCTCAAATAGTTTTTGTGGTTTTATTTGAGTTTTATTTGTCAATGTATCAGGGTTAATATTTGGGGGACCAGCTAAAAAACTTACAAATAGCTGGTTCGCAATAAATAATATTAATATTGTTAATATGAAAATGAAACCTTGTTTTTTTATCATAAGTTAATTTAACATCAAGGAAAAATATTAATCAATACACAATAAGGTAATTATTTTATAGTTCTTGGAATCCTGGAGATGTTAATGGTAAACCTTGATATCCTTTATTTGCATATACTGCTTTTTTTATGTATTGATTTGTGTATCCACCTTTTTCAAATAATTGTTTTAAAGTATTTTCACGTTTAACCAAAGGATCATCTTCTTTATTTGATTCTGGATATAAATCTCTCATTTCACACCAAACTGCAGCTTCCATAGTCCACGCATAAGTTTCTTCAGATAATGAATTATATTCATCTTGATGCAATGCTTCATGTGCTAGTAATGCTGCAAGTGCTCCTGGAGGGGCATATTGATGCTTTGGATTGATATATATGTATAATTTTTTCTTTTTCTTCCATCCAATTGCATCAAAATCTGCATAATCTTTATTTATTGTGGATAAATCTTTAAATTCTATTTTTACAGGATAACCTGATAAATTATTTCCTAATAATGCTTTTCTTGAAAAATCACCTTCAGTTCCTTTTAACATATCTATTGCGACATAAATAAGTTCATGTTTACCTGTGCATTTATATTCTTCTGTTATGTATTTAATATACTCTTGGGTATATTTAGAAGGTAATTTAACTGTTGGTGGAACTGGCTCAGGATCGCCCCAACTGAACGCAGGTGTTGTTATAAATATTATTGATAATAATGTTAATATAAATCTTTTCATACTCACTCTCTTAATAAATCTCTATATTTTATTATTATAACTATTTTAAATGAAAAGACAAATGAATAAATTTAATTAAATAGTTTTTCAATTAATTCAATATCTTGAGGGTTATCTATTTCAAATAGTGTTTTATCATTCATTTCCCAAAAATCTACAGGAGGAGTTATTCTGCATTGTGATTTTAAAATATTTTCTCTTGATGAAATATAAAATGCTCCATTTTCAATATAATATCCATCCCAATCTTGTCTTCTGGGTCTGTTTTGTGGGTTATAATTTAATGGCTCTCCATTTACACCCCATATAAATTGAGAACGTTTTACAACAGAAATCAATGATTTCTTATCGGATTTCAAATATTTTTCTAATGCTTTATTTATATCTACAGCTGTTGTTAGTGGTGATGTTGCTTGTAAAAATACTACATTATCAAATTTATAATTTTCGCAAAATTCTAATAATGCAGTTTCAGATGTTGCTGTATCTGAGGATGAATATTCACTTCTTGGTATTACTTCAATTTTATTAAATCCAAATTCTTCTACTGTTTTTTTTATATCTTCCCCATCTGTTGATACATATACTTTATCTAAATTTGAAACTTGTGCAGCTAATGTTGTCCAGTATATTAATGGTTTATTATTTACTGGACTTATATTTTTATTAATAATTGATTTGCTTCCTTTTCTTACAGGAATAAAAGCTACATTATACATCTACATAACCTATATATGGAATATTACGATAAAAGCCTTCGAAGTCTAAGCCATAGCCTACTAAAAATTTATCATCAACAATAAAACCAGAAAAATCAGCATCTACATCAACAACTCTTTTTGATTTTTTGTTTAATAGTGAGCAAAATTTTGTAGTTTTTGTTTTAAAATTGTGCCCAATAAAATCTAATAAAAATTTAGCAGTATGACCTGTATCGATAATATCTTCTACTATTAGTACATTTTTATCATTTACATCTGGTAAAGATAAATTTACAGCCTTAACTTTTCCTGAGGAAGAATAATTTGAACCATAACTAGATAATCTAATAAATTCCATTTTTAAAGGCATTGTTAAATGTTTTACTAAATCAGTGAAGAACATAACAGAACCTTTAAGTACACATACTGCAAAAATTTCTTCTCCATTATAATGTTTGTTTAGTTCTTCTGCTAAATCTTTTATCCTTTTTTGAAGATCTTCTTCTGAATATAAAACATGTATATCATCAGGTGTTATTATCATAATTTTTTACCTCTCAAACTTATTTTATGTGTTGGTTTATCTGTAACTTGAATTTTATTACTTAAACCAATTCCTGCAACCCAAAGAACTTCATTATCTTTGCATAATAAAATTAAATCATCTTTTTTATGTTGAGGGACTGATTTAGAAATTAAATATTTTTTTAATTTCATACTTCCTGTCATACCTAAAGGATTAATAATATCTCCATCCCTTCTTGTTCTTAGTGTTAAATCTAAATCAATATCACCAAGATTTATAAATGCAGTATAAGAATTATCATCTGGAAATTCTTCAATATTTTCTCCTGCGTATGTTGAAATTTCAAAGATTTTATTTCCTATTTCATAAGTACCTTCTAGTCTAACTAAAATTTCATCTTGAACTTTTTCAGTTTGAGCAATAATTTCTATAATTCTAGAACTTACATATAGCCATAAACCTTTAGTTAGTGATGTTTTAACGCCACTATTTGATGATATATTATCATTTATAAATTCATACAAATTATAAATTTTTTCAGAATCGTAATCAATATTATATGATGTTACTAAATCATATAATAATCTTCGTTTTACAGGTTCAGATAATGCAAGATAATTAGGAGTTAATATACTCGCATCTTGCATTACTGCAGACTTTACGTATTCCAGGTATTCATCAATAATACTTATTTCATCTGTTGCAACTTTTGATAATGAGACTATAGAATCTATCGCATTTTCGTTAATTTCTTTTGCTAATGGTAATAACTTGTGTCTTATAAAATTTCTTTTATATTTTGTATTCTCATTTGATGAATCATTATTTGGAATTAAATTATTATCTGCGCAGTATGAATCAATTTCATCTCTTGTTATATCTAATAGTGGTCTATATATGTAATCTCTTTTTTCGGCAATACCTTTTAACCCTTTTACTCCTGTGCCTTTTATTATTCTATATAAAACAGTTTCGGCATTGTCATTTTTATTATGCGCAGTTATTAATCCATCAGCATTAAATTCTTTTATTGCTTTATCAAAAAAATCATATCGCATTGCTCTTGCGACTGCTTCTGATTGTTTCATATTAAGAGATGCTGTTTTAGTATAAAAAGTAATATTTCTATCTTCACAAAATTTTCTACAAACATCTTGTTCTTGTTTTGACTCTTCTCCTCGCCAATTATGATTGAAATGTGCTGCGATTAATTTTATATTTGTCGTATTTTCTAATTTATATAAGATATCTAAAAGACACATTGAATCATGTCCACCAGAAAATCCAATAATAAGTTTCTTATTATAAAGATTATGCTTATTTAGAAAATATAAAATTTTATCTTTCAAAATTATTCAATCTCTTTTAATATACCATATTTAATTTCAACAGCATCGACACCAAGTTGTTCTAAAATTTTCATAGCGAGTGCTGATGGATCTGCTGTAATAGCAAGTAACAAATCTTCTGATGCAATTCTATCTCTATTTTCTTTTTTTGCTAGTTCCCATGCTCTTTCAAGAACAGCTTTAGCTCGTTTAGTGAAAACGATTTCGCTATCAAAATAGTCATTACCATAACCTAATTGAGATTCTATGATTTTTCTTGCATCTTGCAATGTTATCTCTAATTTATTTAAAACTCTAGCTCCAACACCAGCACCTTCTGAAATTATTCCTAAAAGAAGCATTTCAGTTCCAACTACTTTTTTCCCGATTCTTCTTGCTTCTTCTTTGGCTAACTTAAGTATAACAAGTGTTTCTGGCATTTGTTTTTCAATAGGTTTTATAATTGCATTGATTAAATCTTCTTCTTTAACATTTAATTGTTCAAGAACTTCATAAGCAACCCCTTTTTTACTTTTTAAAATCCCTAAAGCTAAATGTTCAGGAAGAACCTTTGATGAACCTAATTCTTTTGCTATTTGAAGAGCTGTACTCATTGCAACAAATGCTTTTGGAGTGAAAACTACTCTTTTTGAATCGTATTCAGCAGTTCTTGAACTGATTGTCTTTAAGTGTTCATCAAAACTTGCTGAGGTTACACCGAAACTTTCAAAGATTTTTGATAAATTAGAATCAGAATCTTCTAAAATAGACGCTAAGATT
>CALUWB010000014.1 GCA_944324375.1 Candidatus Gastranaerophilales bacterium
ATTTCATACATAACCTACACACACTAACCTTCTACACACGAGGAATTACACAAAAAATTCCAACCTTCCATTTTCGGAAGGTTTTTTTTATTATATTTTTTCTTTTATCTTATTTGGTAGTTACAATTCAACTAAATTATGGTAAAATACTTATGAATTTAGGAGAAGAGTAATGAAAAAAATATTAAGTAGTTTATTTATAGGGTTATTTATAATTAGTTTTAGTTCTACAGGTGTGTTTGCAAACAATACTGCACCTGCAAAAACAACTCAAACATCAGCTACAACACAAGTTCAACAACCGGCATTATGTGTTAAACCCCTAGATGTAGTTAATAATCCATCAGAATATATGAGAAAAAGAATATGCATGACTGGTAAATTTTCAAAGTTCACAACATTGGGTTTAGATTATAAACCAGCATATAGAAGTTCTGACAAATATATATCTTTTTTATTTTTTAGAGATGATGTTGTTGGAACAATTCCTTTATCCGAGTTAAAAATGTTTATTTCTCGAAAGGTTGCAGAAAAATTACCTGATTTAAATGAAGGTGATACTATAAAGGTAACTGGTACAGTATTCTCAAATGCTCTTGGAGATGCTTGGTTGGATGCTGATACTATTCAATTAATGAATACTAAAAAATAAGGACTTAAGCTATGCCAGAAGAAAAAATGAAAAAAGAACAAGATAAAGATAATAGAAAAGTTTTTCTTGCGATACATGGACATTTTTACCAACCACCAAGAGAAAATCCTTGGTTAGAAGCTGTTGAATTACAACCAAGCGCTTTACCATGTCATGATTGGAATGAGAGAGTTAATAATGAATGTTATGCTCCTAATTCTGTATCTAAAGTTGTTGATGATAAAAATAGAATTTTGAAATTAGTTAACAATTATGAAAACATGAGTTTTAATTTTGGACCAACTTTATTATCTTGGATGGAAGTTTTTTCTCCACGAGCATATGAACGAATTATTAAAGCAGATATAAAAAGTGTTGAAGAACATAATGGACACGGAAACGCAATAGCTCAAGTATATAATCATATTATAATGCCACTTGCAAATGAACTTGATAAACAAACTCAGGTAAAATGGGGTATTAGAGATTTTGAATATCGTTTTGGTCGTAAACCTGAAGGTATTTGGCTTGCTGAAACAGCAGTTGATGATGATACATTAAGAGTTTTAGTAGAAAATGATATTAAGTTTACAATCTTATCTCCATTCCAAGCAAAGAGAATAAGAAAACAAGGTGATACTAATTGGAATGATGTAAGTTGGGGAAATATAGATCCAGCTCGCTCATACCGTTATTATATTAAATCTGCCCCTGGCAAATTTATTGATTTATTCTTTTATGATGGTGCAATTTCTAAATCTGTTGCTTTTGATGAACTTTTAAGAGATGGAAATAAATTCGTTAGAAGATTAAAAGATGGAATTTCCTTTGATAGAAATTATCCACAGTTAATTAATATTGCTACAGATGGCGAAAGCTATGGACATCATACTAAATTTGGAGATATGGCTTTGGCTTATGCTTTATCAACAAAAGCTAAAGAGGCTGGTTTTACTATTACAAATTATTCTGAATATTTATCAAAATATGCAAGTAATTGGGAAGTAGAGATAAAAGATGTTTCTTCTTGGAGTTGTTTCCATGGTGTTGGTCGTTGGTGTGAAGATTGTGGATGCTCAACAGGTGGTCATCCAGGTTGGAATCAAAAATGGAGACGTCCATTAAGAGATGCTATGGATTATTTAAGAGATGAAGTTATTCCAATTTGTCAAAAGCAAGGTAAAAAATATTTTAGAGATTTTATGAAAGCAAGAATGAACTATATTGATGTTATTCTTGATCGTTCTGATTTGTCAGTTAAAACTTTCCAAAATAAATATTTTGTGGAAGGATTAGAAGCTAACGATAAAGTTAGAGCAATGGAGCTTTTGGAAATTCAAAGGCAAGCAATGCTTATGTATACAAGTTGTGGTTGGTTCTTCTCTGATATTTCTGGTATTGAAACAACTCAAATTATGAAATATGCAGCAAGAGTTATTCAATTAGCTAAAAACTTTACCAAAAAGGATTTAGAAGGTCCATATTTAGAAATTTTATCTAAAGCGCAAAGTAATTATCCAGAACTTGGAAATGGTAAAGAAATTTATGAAAAATATGTTAAACCTTCTGTTGTTACTATGAAGCAGATAGTAAGTTTATGGGCTATATCATCTTTGTATCAAGAAACTGAAGATGAAGAAGATGTATATTGTTATTCAATTACCAAAAAATCATATAAACGTATTAAAAAAGGAGATTCTCAATTAATTGTTGGACATGTTGAAATCCAATCTAAAATAACTTTAGAACGTTCTGATATGATGTTTGCTCTAGTTCAGTTTTCTGGAGGTGATTTCCATTGTGCAATTAGAGATTATTCAGAAGAGTTTGAAAATATTCAAAAAGAGTTGGTAAAAACTTATATGGTAAATCCTCTTACTGAAATAATTAGAGGTCTTGATGGATATTTTGGTAAAGAATACTTTACTTTAAAAGATATATTTATTGAAGAAAGAAGAAAAATACTTCAAATTCTTTTAAAAGATAAGCTTTCTGCATTTGCAAGAAATTACGAAGAAATGTATGAAGATGGAAAATCATCAATATTCCATTTGCAAGCGCTAGGTTTAGATATTCCAGAAGAATTTAAGATTTCTGCTCAATATGCTTTGGCTAAGCAATTCAATGAGTTATTCATGGATTCAAATGGTTTTATTGATGATGATATTTTGCAACTTGCAGGAGATATTAATTTTGAAGCAAAAAGATTAGGTATTTCGATTGATAAAACAGAAACTTCAAAATTCTTCAGTAAGAAAGTTGTCCAAAATATAAATCGTTTGGTTTATAGTATGGAATATCAACAAGCTGATGTTACTTTGGAGCTATTAAATGCTATTGATAAACTTGAAATTCATTTAGATTTATCCGAAGCACAAAATGTCTTTTATTCAAAAATTATTTTGAAGTTAGATAAACTTATTGAATCTATGACTCGACCAAGTGATAGAGATTTAGTTTTACTATTCTTTGATATTGCAAAACGATTAAATTTTAATATTGATTATTATAGAACTAAGTTTGATAAGTCAATATTAAGTTAAATTGTCTTCTAATTGAGAATTAATTAATTCTATTTTCTTCAGTCTTTGACGTGCTACTGAAGACAAGCTAATGTATTTATTTCGTTCTTCACTTAGTTTTAACATAAAGTTTTCTGTGTTTTCGTAATATTGCGAGTTTAATTCTAAGTTAAGACATAATTCTTGAATTGCAGATAATAAACTATCAAGAATTGTTATTTCATCAAAAGTATCTTGGCAAAGACTCATACAAATGGCATCAGTTTCCCTTGTTTTCATTTCATCCTCCATAATTTGTTTCTCTACTATTCTTATTTAATAATAAGTATACCCCTTAAAATATAGTATTTATTAATAGATTTACTGTTTTTAAAATCATTCAAAAAGGGTTTTAATATATATATTTAATATGATATAATAACCTAACCTTGAAAAAGTATTTGATGATATTTTTAATATTATTTTTAACTTCAAATGCTGCTATTGCATCTGGAGGTGCTTATAGTGCAAAAGATGAAGTGTTTTTAATTGATGATAAACCTTTTGATATCCACAAATCTAAAATAGAAGAAATTAGAGAATCTCATCCAGAATATAATGAGTATGGATTTAGAGAAAAGTTTAAAGAAACAATTGCTAATACGCTACCTTCTGATGAAGAATGTTTAAACCTTAAACGACCTGTATATCTATTAGAAGATGCTACAACTAAATACTTTGAAAAAGGACCTTTAGACAGTTTTCATACTGGAGTTTTTTATAAAGGCTCAATTACAACAAATATTTTTCAAGGTGGAGGTTCTAGTGTTGATTATGCAAATAACAATATTGAAAATCATTTTAGAGGATATTTTAAAGATGGGAAAACATCTTTTAATATTTCAACAAGGTATACCCCTCGTGATGATTTAAATTTTTGGCAATTTCTAATTGGTGATGCCTTTATATCTCATCAGGTGACTAAACATAACAGAATTGTTTTAGGTAATTCAAGAACTCATTCAGGTGAAGAAGGTTCAAAGTCTGATTGGGCTGTCCCATTAATATCTTATTCGCAGATAAGCAGAAATTTTGGGAATATTCGTAAATTTGGTGCTCGTGTTGTTGGAGAATATGATTTAATTGAGTATGATTTGGGGGGATATAGTTCTGATTCTTATATGAAGGAATTTTTCCCTGGAGTTGAATTTACTGGTTGGGTTAATCTTAAACCATTAGGTAAAACTGATGGAAGATATGGCGATTTAAAAATCGGAGGTGGGATTAGTTCTGGACATAATAATTTTACTTATAATGTTGTAGGTGCTTACGCTAGATATCAGTATAAAAAGTTTAGGGCTGATTTTGAATTTGCAAATGCTGATGGATATAATGGCAATCTTGGTTTGTCAGATAATCATGCCAGAGGCATGTATGCAACTGCTTATTATAGGATTAATCCAAAGGTTGAACTTTTAGCTAGATATGATACTTTTCAACCTAATTTAGATGTTTCAAATGGTGATATTACAGAATATATTTTGGGTCTTAATTATTATATAAAAGGCCAAGGGCTTAGGTTAATGCTAAATTATGTTTTTAGAAATAGTAGTTTTGATGAAGACTCTCATCGCATAATATTCGGAACACAAATTTTACTATAAAATTTCTTGTAATATTTTGTCTGATTTGAATTTTTTATTTGAATGACTTTGGATGTAATTTTTTAATAAATTAAAGCAAACTGTACAAACCTTTTCTGTAGCCTTTTGATCATAGTCACAAGTATAATCGAAATCAAACTGTAGCATTGCTTCTAAAAAATCTCTAATTTTATAATGCATTTTAGTTTTAATTTTAAAAGTATCATTACATTCTTTGCAAATAATGCCACCCATATCTTGTGAAAAATACATGTCTTCATTTAAAACTCTTTCTCCACAGCATAGACAAGAATCAAGTTCCAATGAAAATCCTGAGATTAACATCATTTTAAGTTGGAATTTTATAGTTGCAATTAGAACATCTTTCTTGGACTCTGCTCTTGAAATTTTATCTAAAGCTTTATATAAAAGTTCATATACTTCTTTTGAACAAGGGTCTTCTTCTACACCAAAATTACTTACAATTTCAGAGATATATGAAGAACACATTAATTTATCAATATCTTGGCGTGATTCTTTAAATGTATTAATAGACTGAGCCTGGCATATTGTGTCTAAGTTTCTACCTTTTGCAAACATTATTGTATTTGCAATCAAAGAATCCATTCTAGCTCCAAGTTTGCTTTTTGGCTTTTTAACACCTTTTGCAACTCCTTTAATAAGCCCTTTATCTTTTGAATACATTAAAATTATTTTATCTGCATCACTTAAATCATACGATTTAAGATTAATTGCATCTGTTGTATAGTTCTTCTTATCCAACTAATTAATCTCCCCAACTAATATAATATTAATTGAGAAATTAATTGTTGTCTACTTGTAAAGATTTACAAAGAGCATCTGATGATAATTTTTTACCTGTTAGCTTTTCAATTAGGTCATTTTCTTCAATACTTTTGCCACATTCAAAAATATTTTTATTCAAATATTCAGCTGTATTAGGATTTTCTGTTAAATTACCAAGCTTATTTGTTAAATGTTCATAAATTTGAGCTTTCATCAAGTCAGCTCTAAAATAGTTTTGATAATAAGCAGGGTGTGATAAGTAATGAGGAATTGTTGCCCACTCATTATCGATTTTTTCTGATTGATTATGTCCTTTATATTGGCATTTTAAATCGTGCCAAAGTTTTCCTAAATCTTGATCTGGATTTCTATACATTTCTCTTTCAAAATTTATTATTTGCATACTATGATTAATAAATTTTGATTCATCTTTTTTATGAGTTTGTTTAAATTTATCAAGAGTTTTCTTGTCAATGACACCATCAAGTATATTTTCTGTTTTCATTAAATCCCCCATCATCATAGCAACAGCTTCTGTCATAGCAGGTGATGATGCTGTTTTTTCTAAAAATGGAAGATTAGGGTTTATTCCAAGATGATATACGCAGTGTCCTAATTCGTGACATAGTGTATCAACACTACTTGCATCATTAGTTAAGTTTGCTAGTATTCTTGCATCTTTTCCTGCATCAATATCAAAGCAAAAACCATGTGTATTTTTGTTTTTACGAGGAAATAAATCAAGGGTTATAGGCATATTATTAACATCATAACCCATATTTTTATAAGCTTGTTTTGATATTTCAACAACTTGTTCTTTGTTTTTTAAAGATTTATTTACTTCTCTTGTTGGATCATTATCAGTTAATAATCCATAATGATATGACTCTAATTCTTCAGGCTTTATATTAAATACTTTGGCTAATTCATTTTTTTCTTCTGTTTGTATGATTTTATTAGAGTCTTTTGCTTTTTCAAATACATCATCAAGAAGTTTATTTAATTCCTTAGGTTCAACATCATATGTTTCTTTTAATTGATAATCAAAGAAATTATCATATCCTTGAGATTTAGCAAATTCATTTCTCATTTTAACAAATTCAACTAAATCATTAGCAATTAAATCGCCACCTTTAACTTTTGCTTCATATGCCTTTTGTCTTATTTCTGGATTCTTTTCCATTTGTATAATTTGACTTATTTCTGCTTTCGAAACCTCTTTCTCGTCAATTTTAGGTACATAGGAATTGTATTTTGCTGCAATTTCGTTTTCTTTATCTCTTAATGCCTTTTTTACTTCTCCAGCATTTAATTCCTCATCAAAATCTTTATAAAAATGTTTTAGCTGATTATTTAAATGTTTGTCTCCTAAATCTTGTTTTTGTAATACAGCTAATTCCTTATAAACTTTTTCATCTCTGTATAACTCTTGAATTTCATCACTTGCTTTAGATGATAATTCCAGGTTTTCTTTTGTACTGTTAGTGTAGAAGTTCCAATCCTTAACTCCTGCATCCAAATATTGAGGTTCTAATTTCTTACAAAATTCATCTCTTATTGTTATATATTTTTCTCTATTTTTATCCATAATCTTTTTCTCCACATCAATTTTACCACAAGGTATATATCCTTGTAATTGCTCTGAGGTAGGATAATTATCTCTTGGATGGTAGGTTTCTTCGGATTTGATTTCTTTTTTGTTTATTTTGCTTGTAAAATTTTGACTATTTATTTTTTGATACGAAATTTTCATAATACTATAAAACATTAAAAAAAATAATTTTGCTAATCTTTATAAACATTTTTGATATATAATTGTTATTATTAAAGTCATGTAAAAGATTGGGGATAATTTATGAAGCTAAAAAATACAACAGCCGCAAATTCATTTCGATATGGTTGGTTATTAAAAAGAGCCTTTCCTTTTGTGAAACCATTTTTATTTAGAATATTTTTAGGTGTTATGGTTGCAATTCCTGTTGGATTATTAGATGGGGTTACAGCTTTTGCACTAAAACCTTTTATGGATTATGTAATTGGGCAAAAAGATTTACATATGTCTTTAATGGGGCATTCTATTGATATTTCCTATTCTGTTCTTGCAGCAGCAATTCCATTTGCTGTTATATTATTTGCAGCATTCCAAGGAATAATGAGATATCTAAATGATTATTTAACAGATTGGACTAGCCAAAAAATTACTAATTCTGTAAAAATTAAATTATTTGCATCTTTAGTATCTATGGATTCAAGCTTTTTTGATTTTTTCTCATCAGGGATTATTTTAACAAGATACCTGTCTGATCCTGATGCAGCTGCAAAAAATTTCATTCAGCAAATTAAATCTATCGTAACAAGTTTATTTGGAGCAGGAAGTTTAATAGCTGTTATGCTGTTTAGTTCTTGGAAACTTGCAGTAGTTGGTGTTCTTGTTTTAGGTTGTGCATTTTTACCAATGGCTTTAATTCGTAAAAAAGTTAAAGAAACGTCAAATAAAGGAATGGTAGTTGGAGGAAATATTACAACTAATTTTAATGAAACGTATTCTGGTAATAAAGTTATGACTGCATATTCATTACAAGAACATCAGAAAGAAGAATTTAATAAGCAAATTCAAAAATCATTTGATATTGCAATCTCATTAACAAAACGTTCAGCTTGGATGTCTCCAATTATGTACTTGATTGCATCTGTTGGTATTGCTTGTGTATTACATTATGGTATGTTTTTAATATTAAGTGGTGAAATGACAGCAGGTAGTTTTGCATCTTTTGTAACATCATTATTATTATTATACAAACCAATGAAAACTTTAGGTGGTACCCTTACAAGCTTACAAAATATTTTTGTGTCTTTTGGTAGAGTTTTTGAATTATTTGATATAATACCTAGTATTGCAAACAAACCAAACGCAATAACATTAGGCGATACCATTAATTCTATAAATTTTGAAAATGTTTGTTTTGAATACGAAGAAAACCATCCAGTACTTAATAATATTAATCTAGCAGTTAATAGAGGTGAAACAATTGCCTTAGTTGGGAATTCTGGAGGTGGTAAGTCAACTCTTGTTAACTTACTACCAAGATTTTACGATGTAAAATCCGGGGCTATTAAATTTGATGGTGTTGATATTCGAGATATAACTTTAGAATCTCTTAGACAACATATATCTGTAGTTTTTCAAGATAATTTCTTGTTTACAGGAACAATTAGAGAAAACATAATGTTAGGTAATCCAGATGCAACACAAGAAATGCTTGATAATGCAATTAAATCAGCTCATTTAGAAGAAGTGATTGAGTCATTACCAGAAGGCTTAGATACTGTTTTAGGAGAAAGAGGTACATCTTTATCAGGTGGACAAAGACAACGTGTTGCAATTGCTCGTGCGATGGTAAGACAAAGTCCTATTGTTATTTTAGATGAAGCAACAAGTGCTTTAGATAATAAATCAGAAGCTGTAGTTCAAAAAGCACTAGATGCTTTAATGCAAGATAAAACAGTATTTGTAATTGCTCATAGATTATCAACAATAAGAAATGCTGATAAAATCGCAGTAATAAATGAAGGACATTTAGTTGAGTTGGGTACGCATGATGAGCTTCTTCAAATAGAAAATGGTCAATATAAGATGCTTTATGAAATGCAATTTCGCAAAGGTGTAAATGAAGGGGAAGAGGTAAATTTAGAGACTAATGAATTAATCTCACAATAGGATATATTAAGAATTATTACAAAAATCGGAGTTCCTGAAATAACAAGGGACTCCGATGTTTTTATATTAATAGCGTAGTATAACTATGCCCAAACTATACCTAAAATAAGAGAGCAAAAAAGAATAATGACATTAGATGTAGCACAATTTAATTTAAGTTTTGATGCTAAAGCTGGTTTAGATGCTGTCAAAAATGATGCAATAGAGACAGTTAAAACTGCAGCTACTGATGCCATTGTTTCAGCTTTAATTAGTGGTGGTGCAGCGAAAGAAACAGCAGCAACTACTCAAAGAGGTGTAACAACAGCTGCAGATGCAGCTAAAACAACTCAACAGTTACAGCAGCAAAAACAACTTTGTACTACGGCTTTAAATACTTTAGTACAACTAGTTCAAACTGGCGAGTTAGATATATCACAATTCCAAAATATTTTGAAAAATCAGATTATTCAAACAATAAAAGACAATAATACTAAGGGACAAACAATACAGGAGTCAATTCAAGATTTAACAAGTCGAAATGAAGAGATAAAACAGCAAATTTCGGAGTTAAATGGTGGTTCTCTAGAAGGAATTGAATTTGAAGAGGTTAAATCTGATGGTGGTAATTCTTCTAAAGTTGGAGAGAATAATCCTGGAACAACTAAAAAAACAGTAAAAACAACTGGAAATTCTAACGCAGAAAAAATACAAGCTTTACTGGATGAATATAATTCTAATATTGGAATGATTTCTGGTATGCAAGGTGAATTAATTAATATTCAAAATGAACAAGTTTTAACAGTTCAAGAGGGTAAGGATATACAATCACAAACAGAGCAAAAACACTCTGAGGTAGTTAATAATACGCAAACAGAGGGACAAAATTTATTCCAAAGAATCAGTGATGCAATTAATAAGCTATTTGGAGGAGGTAAAGCTAAGCAGTTAGGCCATCAAGCTACAGGAACAACAATGACAGCAGCAGATACAGCAGCTGGATCAATAAAAACAGCAGAAGCAACTGCTGCAACAGCAGGTTCAGTATTAAGTTTTGGTGCTACTTCTGGAGTTGCAGCAAAAGCAGCAGCAGAAGCAGCAGCTTTCTTTAGTGCAGCCACACAAAATACAGTAATTGCAGGGCAATCTTTATCCAATATTGCAGCTCTTGCTACTGGTCAACAGACAGTGGGTAATTTAGTTGCTCAAGAAATTACAAATGAAATTAATAGTCAATTGTCAGGAACAATAACAAACCTAGCAAATGAAGTATTGGGTGAAGATGTTGCTCAGTATGTTGCTCCAGAGTTGGTTAATTTAGCTCAAATTGAAGCTCCTAAAGAAAATCAGGCTTAGAGATAGAATAAGAAATTAATTATGAAATCTGCAATTAAAAGATAAATTGTAGATTTTATTGCTGCTTGTGTTGTTGAAACTCCAACATCTTTTGCTCCACCTTTGGTTTCATAACCTTGTGTTGCGCATACATTAGCAATTATTATTCCAAAACAAAAGGCCTTGAATATACTTATATAAAAATCTTTAGTATTTAACCATAACCAACAAGATGTAATATATCTATTAGGATGCAGTCCTATTGTTAAATAAGCAACAACCATCCCTCCTAAAATACCGGCAACTTCTGCAATTAATGTTACCATAGGAACTGTAAATCCTGCAGCAACAATTCTTGGTGCAAAATAATAACCAACAGGATCTACTTTTAAAGTCTTTATTGCATCCACTTGTTCTGTTACTTGCATATTCGCAATTTCTGCAGAAATTGCAGTTCCAGCTCTTGCACCAATAGATAAAGCAACAAATGCAGGTGCAATTTCTCTTATAATTACAACGGTTAAAGTCCCTCCTACATAACTGTCAGCGCCTGACATTAAAAATTGCTTTGAAACTTGAATAGTTATAACGGCTGCAGCAATTATTGAAATAATTAATGCTATAGGTAAAGAATCATAACTGATTTCTACAGCTTGAGATATTACATGCTCAAAACGCATACGACCGGTTACAATATATTTCATTGTTTGTATAAAGTTCTGAACAGTTTTACCTAAAAATGAAATCATAATGTTTCCTTAAACTTTAATAAATCGGAGTACACCAATGTTTAAATTCTTCTACTTTACCTTGTACTATATTATAATATAATTCTTGAATTTTTCTCGTAATTTCTCCAGTTGAGCCATCTCCAATTGTTCTATGATCAATTGATGTAATTGGCATGATTTGCGCCCCAGTTCCACAGCAGAATACTTCATCAAATACATAAATTTCAGAACGGTCAACAGCTCTTTCAACAGTTGGGATACCTAAATATTTTGCCATTTCTAAAACAGTATTTCTTGTAACTCCTACCAAAATATCGTCAGTAGTATTTGTTGTAACAATTTTACCATTTTGTACAAAACAAAGATTCATAGCCGAACCTTCTGTAACCTGTCCTGCATCATTTAATACAATTGCATCATCAAAGCCAGCAAATAATGCATCTGTTTTAATTAATGATGCATTTGCATATGCTCCTGTTACTTTTACACTTGGAGGAATTGCATTATCACTATTTCTTCTCCAATTTGATACACAAACTTTCAATCCTTTACTTGCATCATAATAATCATTTAAAGGGGTTGTAAATAACAAGAACGAATCCTTATTATTATCCAATGAAGGCCCAACTTTAATTGATGATTTATATAGTGTTGGACGGATATAAGCATTTTGCCTATATCCATTTTTATTTAATAAATCTTTAGTTATTTGACAATATTCTTCTAATGTATATGGCGATTCCATCCACATAACTTTCGCGCTTCGAAGCATTCTTTCATAATGTTCTTTCATTCTAAAAGCATACATCTGATCTTCTTCTTTATTATAATAAGCTCTTATTCCCTCAAATACCCCAGTACCATAAAGAAATGCGTGTGTTCTTACGGGGATGGTTGCTTTATCTGATTCAATATATTCCCCATCTAAAAAAACGTATTCAGTCATTATTTATCTCTCCCTAATATATATTTAAATTATATGTTTGCCAAATTTTTATGTCAATCATTTGATTTTTTTTATTGTTTATTAGATACTAAATTAAGTGTACATAATACAATGTTGGAAGTGTAATTTATTATGGGATTAAATTTTCAAGACTTAATTTTAAATTTATCAGCTTTTTGGGCTCAACAAGGATGTGTAATACAACAACCTTATGATATTGAAAAAGGTGCATCTACAATGAATCCTGCAACTTTTTTAAGAGTATTAGGTCCTGAGCCTTGGTCAGTTGCTATGGTTGAACCTTGTAGACGTCCTACAGATGCAAGATATGGTGAAAATCCTAATCGTTTAGGACACTATTTTCAATATCAGGCAATTTTAAAACCATCACCTGATAATGCTCAAGAACTTTATTTACAAAGTTTGGAAGCAATGGGAATTGATTTATCAAAGCATGATGTAAGATTTGTTGAAGATAATTGGGAGTCTCCAACTTTAGGTGCTGCTGGTGTTGGTTGGGAAGTATGGCTTGATGGTATGGAAATTACTCAATTTACATATTTTCAACAAGTTGGAGGTTTAGAGATTAAACCTGTTGCATTAGAAATTACATACGGTCTTGAACGTATTGCTATGTATCTTCAAAATAAAGAATCAGTATTTGATATTATGTGGAATGATACATTAAGATACGGGGATATTTATCTACAAAATGAAATTGAACAATCAAAATATAATTTTGAATATTCAAATGATAAAGCGTTATTTGGTTTATTTGATATTTACCAAAAAGAAGTTGATAATTGCGTAAATGCTGAATTAGTATTACCTGCATATGATTACGTTTTAAAATGCTCTCATACATTTAACTTATTAGATGCAAGAGGGGTTATTAGTAAAGATGAACGTATAAATTATATTAACCGAGTGAGAACGATGGCTGCAGCCGTCGCCCAGTTGTATGTAAAACAACGTGAAAATCTTGGTTTCCCATTATGTAAGGTAAAATAATTATGACAAATGAAAAAAAACAAAATTTATTTAATAACTTTTTTACAAAAATATTAACAAGAAAAAATCCTGATGAAATGCTTCAAGAAGCAAGCAAAGCAGGATTTCAAAAAACTTTAGGCGCAATAGATCTCATTATATTAGGTATTGGCGCTATTATTGGTTCAGGTATTTTTGCTATTGTTGGTATTGCAGCTGCTGGAGGTAATGAAAGTTTAGGTGCTGGCCCAGCTCTTACTGTATCAATGATTATTGCAACTATAGCTTGTATATTTTCTGCACTTTGTTACAGTGAATTTGCAACTATGATTCCTGTTGCTGGTGGAGCTTATACATACACATTTGCAACATTAGGAGAGTTTGCAGCTTGGATGGTTGGTTGGGTATTAATGCTTGAGTATGCAGTTGGTTATATTGCCGTTGCTTGTGCTTGGTCAAACCATTTTATGCAATTAGTTAAAGGTTTTTCAGCATATCTTCCAAATTGGTTAGTAAATCCACCTCTTTGGTTGATTAATGATTATAAAGGTGCTGTTCATCAGATTCAAGCAGCAGGAGGAGATCCAAATACATTAATTCCTCATATTGCTGGTATGCCTTTTGCTGTAAATTTACCAGCTTGTATCATTGTTGCAATAATTACTTCAATATTAATAAAAGGAACTAAAGATTCTACTAAAATGGCTACCATAATGGTTGTAATTAAACTTGCAGTTATTGCATTATTTGTTTTAGTTGGTGCTTTTTATATCAAACCTGCGAATTGGGTTCCATTTGCTCCAAATGGAATGAGTGGAATATTTATGGGTGCATTTATCATATTCTTTGCTTATATTGGTTTTGATGCATTGGCTACTGCTGCAGAAGAATGTAAAAATCCTCAAAAAGATTTGCCAATAGGTATTATTGGATCTTTAATCGCAACAACAATCGTTTATGTATCTGTTGCATTAGTTTTAACAGGTGTTTATTGTACATCATCACATAATATTGACCCAGGGTTTTTAAAAGCACCTATGGCTTATGTGATGACTATGGTTCATCAAAACTGGGCAGCAGGTTTAATATCAATAGGTTCTTTAGCAGGATTAACTTCTGTATTACTTGTATTACAATTGGCTGCTACAAGAATTTTATATGCTATGAGTAGAGATAATTTCTTACCTACATTATTTCAAAAGTTGCACCCTGTTTATAAAACTCCCCATGTATTAACAATGATTGTTGGTCTTGTTTGTATGATTGGTACAATGACTCTTGATTTAGATGTTGCTGCTCAATTATGTAATTTTGGAACATTTACATCTTTTATTATTGTGTGTGTGGCTGTTTTAATTTTAAGAAAAATTGATCCTGATAGACCAAGACCATTTAAGGTTCCATGTTCTCCATTACTACCATCATTAGGAATTTTATGCTGTGGAGGTTTAATGATTTATTCAATGCAATCATTAACATCTTCTGCATTAATGTTTCCTGTATGGTTATTAATTGGTATTGGTATTTATTTGCAATATGGTTATGTGAAAAATAGAAAAATTGAAATGAATAGAATAAGTATAGAAAATGTTGAAAATAAAGAGCTCGTTAATAAATAATTTATTAAAATGTAAATCGCCTGATGAATTAATTGATGCAGGGAATAATTCTGAATTAAAGAAAACATTAAATGTTTTTGACCTAATAGTAATAGGTATAGGTGCTGTTGTAGGTACTGGTATATTTACAATTATTGGTAGTGCGATACAAGATACAGCAGATGGGGCCGGTGCAGGTCCAGCAGTTATTATTTCAATGGTTTTAGCTGCTATTGCAAGTTTATTTTCTGCACTTTCATATTCTGAAATTGCAGCTATGATGCCAGTTGCAGGTAGTGCTTATACTTACACATATGCAACTATGGGTGAGTTTATGGCTTGGATGGTTGGTTGGATTTTAATGTTAGAATATGCTATCGGGAATATAACTGTTGCAAGTGCTTGGACTGGTTATTTCGTGCAGTTCTTAAAAGGTTTTAAACATATTTTACCAGCATTTATTGTTAATTCTCCTTTGTGGTTAAGAAATGATTATAGAACAATGTATGCAATGTGTGATAAATATGCTTGGAATGTTCATGATAAGATGCCATTTTTGCATATATTTAATTGGGATATTCCTATTGCAATTAATTTACCTGCGATTTTAATTGTATTATTTTTAACAGTTCTTTTAATAAAAGGAGTTAAAGAATCAACAAAATTTGCAAGTATAATGGTAGGGGTTAATATGTTTATTATTCTATCATTTATTGTTGTTGGCTCTTTTTATGTAAAGCCTGAAAATTGGACACCATTTATGCCAAATGGTTTTGATGGAGTATTTATGGGGGCTTTTGTTATTTTCTTTGCTTATATTGGTTTTGATGCTATTTCAACAGCAGCAGAGGAAACAAAGAATCCTCAGAGAGATTTACCTATTGCAATTATGGGAACTTTAGTTCTTTGCACATTCTTATATGTTATGGTTGCTCTTGTATTAACTGGAATTATTCCATTTAATCTTGTAGATACCCAAGCTCCTCTAGCGCATGCTATGAGAGTTATTGGTAAGGATTGGTATGCTGGATTAATTTCTGTGGGGGCTTTGTGCGCGTTAACATCGGTATTGTTAATTTATCAATTAGGTACGACGAGAATATTATTTGCGATGAGCAGAGATTCATTTATTCCAAAATCATTAGTTGCAATTCATAAAAAATATAAAACCCCACATGTTTTAACTTGGTTATCTGGTTTAGTTGTAATGATTTGCGCATTATTTATGGATTTAAATATTTCTGCTGAATTGTGTAATTTTGGAACATTTACTTCGTTTATCATAATTTGTTTAGCAGTATTAATTTTAAGAAAAACAGAACCAAATAGAGAAAGACCTTTTAAGGTTCCTTTCTGTCCTTGGTTTCCTATCTTAGGGATTTTAACTTGTGCATTATTAATGTATTGTAAATTCAGTGCTAAATCAGAATCTTCTTCATATTTCTTGGTATGGCTACTTATAGGTATTGCAATTTATGCTGGATATAGCTATAAAGCAAAACGTCTTGAAGAAGGGGTAAATAAAATAGAAGAATAATAATTAGATTGAATAGTAATAATCTCTAATTAATTTTGCATCATCTTCAATATTAGGACTTTCGCATACGATAGCACCTTTTACATCAAAATCTTTGAATGCTTTTAATAAGTCTTTATAGTTAAAATCAGATTCTTCAAAATTTAGGTGTTGTTTTTCTCCTTTGCTAGTATATTCAATACCTGCCATATGCGCATGAAAATTTTCTAGAGGGCTCTTTTCTTCTAATTCTTTACCTATTTTTTCAAATATTTGAGCAAATTCATCATAAGTATTAGATATTCCATTGTATCTTGCGTGTAGATGTGAAAAATCAACACAAGGAAGTACATATTCAAATTCTTTTGATAGGTTTATAATTTCTTCTAAATCACCCCATTGAGTTGCTTTTCCTGTTGTTTCTGGGCGTATCCATACTTTTACATTATTTTTCTGTAGAATATCTTGTATTATACCTGTTTGTGTTTTGATTGTTTGATAAACTTTATCTTTGTCCATTCCTAAATAAAAGCCAGCGTGATATGTAATAGAAAATGCTCCAATTTCTTGAGCAATAGTAGCAGTTTCTACAATTCTATTAATACTTGCTTCAATTTTTTCCTCTTCACGAGCATTCAAATTAATGTAAAAAGGAGCATGAATTGTTTTTACCATTGGACTATTTTTAACTATTTCTTTGCTTTCATCACTAATTCTAACTCCTCGAACAAATTCTAATTCCAGTCCATTTAATTCTAAATCAGAAAGAATTTCAAATGCTCGACTATAACCTTTATTACCAGTTTTTATAGGCATGCCGGCTGTTAAAAAATTAAGTTTATCCATTAGTAAAACCTTTCTCCTTTTTCAGGTTTTAAGAAATTAATAAAATCTTTTGAATTTCCTATAAAATAGCTTCCATATTGAATAATTGATAGAGCAATACAGTCTTTACCTGTTTTAATAATAACTTTATCGTCTTTAATATCAACTATTGTTCCATTCTCAAGATTATTCGAATAATGTTTTTTTATAATTTCAGCTTTCATTACTTTAACAAGTGTTTTTCTAAAAAATGTTGTAGCTAAAATAAAAGGATTCAAAGCTCTTACAAGTCTTTCAATTTCATATGCTGGTTTATTATAATCAATCAATGTTTCATTATCTTCTAAGTTTTTAGCAAGAGGGTATACTCCATTTTGTTGAGGAATAGATGGTAATACTCGTGTTTCATATTCATCAAGGGCTGATAATAATAACTGAATACAAATATCATTTGTTTTGTTAAATAATGTTCCCATAGTTTCATCTTTATCAATTGGGCACTTGAATTGTAAAATAATATCCCCTTTATCAAATTCTTCACTCATATAATGAAGAGTAACCCCTGTTTCTTTTTCATTATTTATTATTACTCTTGAATAAGGATTTGCCCCTCTATATGCTGGTAATAATGATGGGTGTAAGTTTATAAACCCATCTTTAGTAGTTTCTAAAAGTTCTTTGGGTATTTTATAATTAAATGAGCAAACAACAGCTAAATCTACTTGTAATTTTTTTATTGTTTGAATTAATTCTTCTGATTTTAAATCTGTATAATCAATAAAATTTAACCCTTTATTTTTTACAAACTGTTTGAAATGATAAAACATATGATGGTTTGGTTTAGGTCCCATAACACCTACAATATTAATCCCAGCCTGATAACAAGCTTCCAAACATACAAAAGCCATATCAGGAATTCCAATAAATAAAATTCTTTTATTATACTTTTTCATATACTGTTAATTCTTTCATTAATTCAGAACAATATTTAACCATTTCTTTACAGTGTTCTCTTCTTTCTGCCGAATGAAATTCATATCCTTTTGAAAGAACTCTACAACAAGTTGCTGGGAATTTTTCTTTAAATCTTTTAATAAATTCTGCAGCAAATTGTTTTGCTTTCATTTCATTACCATACTTATTATTTTTTCCGTACATTGTACTAATAACCATCATGGCTCCTGATATTGCTCCACATAGGCAACCTGAACTTAGTCCTGCACAAAAAGCTGTTGCAACAGGAAGTAATGATTTATCACATATACCTAAATCAATACCTTCCATTACTAAACTTTCAGAACAAGAATATCCATTTTCAAAATGTTTTATTGCTTCCATATTAATAACCTCTTCTACTTATTATAGAATATCACAATTATAACCATTTTTATAATGTATTTACAAATAAGCATATTCATTATTTAATAACTTTATGAATGATAAATTTTGGATTATAGTTATATCTGTTGTTCTCGCATTAGTTTATGTAGTTGATTATAAACTTGATAAAGCTAATTCAACTGAAGAAGATTTAGTAAAAACAATTAAATCAAGAGGCTATTTAATTGTTGGTGTAAAAACTGATACGAGACCATTTGGTTATTTAGAAAATGGAAAAAATGTTGGTTTTGATATTGATATTGCAAAATACATAGCAAAAGATATATTACATAATCCAAATAAAATTAAATTTGTACAAGTTACACCATCTAATAGACTTTATTTATTAAATGTTCAAGATGTTGATTTAATTATCGCTACAATGACTATTACTCCTGAACGTAGGAATGTTATAGCGTTTTCAAAACCTTATTTTGTTGCCGGGCAAGCTGTTTTAGTCCCTGTAGGTAGTAAAGTAAAAACTTTAGCTGATTTAGATGATAAAAATGTCGGTGTATTGTATGGTTCTACTGCCGAAAAAAATATAAGAATGATACTTCCTTCTGTTAATGTTTTAGGTTATAAAACATATCATGATGCATATAGAGCTTTAAAATCAGGGAAAATTTCTGCAATAACTTCAGATGATACTATTTTAAGAAGTTATGCTTTGACGGATTCTTCTGTAAGATTATTGCCTAAAAGATATACGCGTGAATTGTATGCTATTGGGGTTAGAAAAACAGATGAATCAAAAGGGTTATTAAAGATTGTTAATATAAATATTACTAATATGGTTCATGATGGTACTTTAACCCAATTAAAACGGAAATGGAAACTTAATTAAAATCCCCTTGTTTATTTTATTTGTTAATAATAAAATTATATAAGAAGAGTAGCTTTTTTAAAGGTTTTAGGATATGAAAAATATAGTAATTAGTCTTGTTGTAGTATTACTTTCTGCAATTATATTATGTTTTATTCCATTTAATGCAAATAAATTTATACCTATATTGCAAAATCAAGTTTATGAAAAATATGGTGTGAATGCAAAAGTTGACAAGCTAATTATAAAATTAGGACCTTCAATTATTTTAAAATCTCCAAGTTTCGTTGTGTCTGCAAATAATAAAAATTTTTCTACAATATCAGGGATTAAAATAAAGTTAGCAATATTGCCATTGATAAGAAAAGAATTTAAAGTAAAAGAAGTTCGTATTGATAATTTAATTGCTGATTTGGAAGTTGATGAACATAATAATTTAGTTATTTCAAATTATCTTAAAACCCCATCATCTGATAATATAATAGATAAAATTAGGATAAAACATTATAATTTTAAAATTATTGATACATTAAAACAAAGTTATTTATTAAATGGTAATGAGTTTATATTGTCAGATTTTGTCCCAAATTCACAGATTAAAATTGCAACTACAGGGAAATTGATTATAGATAATATAAACCATTTAGATTATGATATATCATTATCTTATAAAGGTGACAGTTTAGAAAAATCAAAAATAGATATAATAGATTTTATTGAACAAATTAAAGAAAAACAAGCATCTGCAAGTATTGTTTCTAATCTTAAAATTGAAAGAAAAGATAATATATATAATACAGATGGAACATTAAGCATTGATAAATTAACTTGTGTAATAAATGGTAAAAAGCTTCCATATAGCCATGCTAATTTTACTATGTTGGGAAATAAAACAACTATATCTTCCGTTTTGTATACTAATCCTAAAGATAAAATATGCGTTAATGGATATTTTACAAATAATGATAATCCATCATTTAATATAAGTGTAAAATCTAGTGAAATTAATTTAAATGATTTATTTTATTTTGCTCGTTTGTTCTCTGATGTTGCAAATTTAGATAAGATAAAGGATATAAATGGAACTTTATATTCTGATTTTTCTTTGAAAGGTTCTCTTAAAAAAATTAAATCAAATGGTGTATTTCGCCTTAATAATGCAAATATAATTACTGATGCTGGCACTGTTAAAAAATTGAATGCTGATATTGATTTTTCAGATAATCATATATTAATTAAATCTGCAAAAGCATTTGTTAATAATGCTCCAGTTGTTATTACTGGAGATATAATTTCAAATAAACTGAATGTAAATTTAATTGTTGATAAGTTCAATTTATCAAAAATAAATTATAAAAATATTTATATAAATAATGCTGTTTTATCTGTATTTGCAAACATTTCTGGAACATATAATAAAATAGTTCCTAAATTAGAATTAAATTTATCCTTTTTAGATGGAAGCTATGCTTCGACACATTTTAGAGTCAATAATTTATCTTATAAGTCTGAAAATAAGACTAATGGTAATATAATCGTTTCATATTTAATTGCGAAGATGCCAAATATGAAAAATATTACTGTTCCTCAATTAAAAGCTTATATAAATGAATCTGAAATTAATGTTGATGCTTTTAATGTTTTATCTGATAAAACAAAGGTTCATGTTGTTGGTAAAATTTTAAATTATAACAATGATAAACTTAGTTTTTCATTTACAGGTAGTGGTTTTGCGAATCCTCAAGGATTATTTAACTTAAATGAATTTGATAATATTTATCCTGTTTTTTTAGAAATTAATGGTGATAAAAATATTCAAAATATAAATTTCCAAGCATTACAACAAAAAACTAACTCTAAAATTGCTTTTGCAATTCCTGTTATATTAAACTTTTCTGCTAAATATAATTTAGATGAATTAAAGATTCTTGATGCTAGTATTAACTCTTATAATGGGATATTCTCTCAAAACTTAAAAAGAAATATTGTAAATTCAAATAAATATTGTTTATTAACTGGAAGTATTTTTAATTTACGAACTCCAGAGTTTAAAAATATTAAATTAAACTTTTTGAAAACTTGTCCAATTAATATAGAACATTATCAAGCTAAGATTAACGGTAATATTGTTTTAAATGGATTTATTTCTAAACCTGAAATTATTGGAAATATAAAATTGCCTATGATTTCTGATAAGTATGGATGTTTTTCTGCTAGAAATGTGAATGTAGCAATAACAAAAAATATTATAAATTTCGATTGTACAAGTTTAAAATTATTTGATAGTGTTTTAAGTTTAGTGGGAACATTAGATGCAAAACTTACTAAAAATTTAAATATTAAAACAATTAATATTAAGTCAAAAGAGATTAATTTAGAAAATTTATTCTTAGCATCTTTAATGTCTAAGAATAATAACATAAGTTTATCTGTAGATAGTGGAACAATGTATTCTGAAAAAGTTGTTATTCCTTCAACTGTTAGTAACTTAATTTTAACTGATATGAATTCAGGTTTTAGTTTAAATAATAATTTAATAAATATTAATAATATAACTGGAAATTTATATAATGGTAAGGTTGCAGGAAAAGCTGAAATTGACTTAAAAAAAGGATTTTATAAAAGTTCTCTTCAAGGTAGAGGAATAAGTGTTGGCCCTGTTATGAAATCGATGACTAACTTAAAAGAAACTATTGCCGGAAAACTAGATTTCGATATGGATATAAGTAGTTCTACAACTTCAAAATTATTAAAAGATGGAAATATAAAATTTATTATTAAAGATGGTGAAATGAGTATTTTAGGTAAAGTTGAACATTTATTGTATGCTCAAAATATAATTGCAGATAGTATGGCAAAAACTTCACTAGCTGTTGTATCTCGAGCTATTTCAGCTAAGGATACTGGTTTATTTAAATATCTAAATGGAATTTTATCAATAAATAATGACATGATTACAATTCACTCTATAAAGATGGCTGGTCCTAATATGAGTATGTATGTATCTGGACATTATGGTTTAATGTCGAATATTGCAAATGTCGTGGTATTAGGAAGGTTATCAAATACATTGGTATCAAGCCTTGGTTCCTTTGGTACTTTTACTATGGATAAATTCAGGATTGCATTGCAAGGGGAATCAGATCCTGAGTATAAATTATTGCAAAATGGTGTTGAAAATATTCCTCAATTACCTCAACGCAATACAAAAGAATTTAGAGCTATTATTTCTGGACCAGTTGAAAGTAAATCTTCTGTAAGATCATTTATGTGGATTTCTGAATCTGAAAAAGAATATAAGACTCGTGAAATTCCTCAAACTAATGTTACTATACCAAGTTTTATTGATAAATTACCTTATTAGTTATTGAAAAAAGATCTATTAAATTATTAATAGTTTCATAAACTTTAAGTTCATTTGTTGAAGAAGTAATATTCGATATATCTTCATCCATAGGTTTTATTTTTTGTTCTTTTGCTAGTTTATCTAATGCTTCTTGTGGGGTTTTTGATATTTTTATATTATCTTTAAATTTATTAATATTGTAACTTAATTCTTCATTATTTTTTAGATGTGTATTTATATTTTCAATAACATTGATGAAATAATCTTTGTAGTTTATTTTTATTTTTTCATCTTTTTGCGTGAATATATTGAATGTATTTATGTCTTCTATCCATTTATTCTGGTGCTTTGCAAGCATATTTACACTATCTACTAAAAACTCTGAGCGTCCATATGGTGAAGTTTGATGATTTTTATATATATTAAATCCTACATTTTTAGCTATATTACTCCAAGCATTCTCAAGGTGATTATTAGCTATTTGTAAATTTTCAATATCTTTAGAGTTTAATTGATACTTTTTTAATTCATTTGTTTTATTAAGTCTTTCAAAATCCATTTCTGTAAATTTATTATCTATTTTTGCTTCTTGCATAAATAATTTGTCTAATCTTGTATATCCCATTTCTTCTATAAATTTATTTGTAATATCTTTTACATTTTCAGATGTTTCTACTAGTTTAATCCCTTTTATTTTTTTTATAAAATCTATCGAGTCGCTATTAGTAATTTTTAGTTTCCCTTTAGGGATATTAGGAGAGTATCTAACAATAACACTGCCTTCAGGTAGTTTAACTCTTTCTTTTATAAAGAAATCTTGAGGTTGTCCTCCTAGGATATTATTAGGGGGATTTATTTTTAGTATTTCATTGAATGGCGAAATTATGCCAATAGGCTTTTTATCCCAATGAAAGCCTAATAAATTGTTTGGAACAGCCTGATTAAATGCAAAATGTATAGAATTTCTTAATTTACTTATTCCGTTCTTATCTTTTGTTGCGTTTTTTGTTGACAAAATTTCTCCATTAACTGGAAAGTAGTCTGTCATATGAACAATAACAGACTTATCTTGAGTAAATTCTTTTAGGCTATTTATTTTAAAATTGCCATAAAAATTTGTTAATTTAGAATCAAATAATGATATCATATTATTTAAATATCATTATTTGTTTCTAAATGCTATTTTTTAATGAAAATTAACAACTGATTTTATCTTAAGTCAAGAATTTCTTGTGCTTGTTTTGATGTAAGAGGGTTTGGTCCTCCTAGAATGTATGTGTTTAATACTACTTGTGCATATTGTTCTGCAAGTTCAAGTTTTAAATAAGCATCTTTAAGTGTTCTACTACCGATAATCACGCCATGATTAGCCATTAACACACAATCATAATCTTTAAAATATTTAGCTGTATTTGTTACTAGTTCTTGAGAAGAAGGTAAACCATATTCAGCAAGAGGTATACCTTTGAAGTAATATATATTTTCAGCCATAACTGGAGCTAATAAATCTTTTCCTGCTGAAGCAAATGAACTTAGATAAGGAGAATGTACATGTATTATATAGTTAATATCTTCTCTTATTTGGTAGTATTCAATATGAAGTTTTTTCTCGCTAGAAGGTCGTTTATTTGGTGTCAAAGAATTCCCATTGAAATCCATTAAAACAAAATCAGATTCTTTTAAATGTGCATTTGCTGAACCTGCAACAGTAATAAGAATTTTATCTCCTACTCTAGCAGATATATTTCCTGAGTAACCTGGAGTGTAGTCTTTTTCTCCCATTACTTTACCAATTTTAATGATTTGTTGTGTTAATTCTTCAATGTTAATGTTAGATGTCATCAATATTTTCCTTTATATCTTCTACTACTGCTTTTGTTAAGTATCCATTATTTGAATCTTTTTTATCTGTTATTTCATGTGCTGCTTTATATAATTCTTCATTTTGTTTTCTTAATTTATTAAAGTTCTCTGGATTTTTTATTACCATCTTTTCATAATCAACACTTGTTCCTTTTGGATCTACAGCTAGTACCATGTTTATAAATGCATTTTGTCTTACAAAATCAAAACCAAAATTTAATTTAACATCTTGTGGCCCTAAACTTGCATAAAATGAACATTCTTGAAATAGTTTATCATTATATGTATCATCTGTTAAAGTAACAGAGCCTTGCCATCCTAAAACTAAATATGGACAAACTCTTAAGTATTCTCTTAAATAAACCATTGATTTACCATATCTATATGCATCAAAAACAGGCATTGGCGTATTATCATCATATGCAGATTGTAAATAACCAATATCTTGCATCCAACGACGATATTGTATATGCCAATTAGGACCAACTCGACCAATCATTTGAGTGTCTCCTGTTCCATATATACCAGCTGAACCTTCAAATCTTATACCAAGATTAGTATAAAATTGTTTTTCATCATTTTGATAGCTAAAAAATGGTTGTGTTAATCTTGCCATATATCTAAATCTTGTAGTGCCAATATTTCCACCTGATAATTTGTTAAAATATTTATCTTCATACATATCTTGGAAGTAACCAGCAGTTACTCCATGTTCATATGTAGTTTGATATTTTTTAGATATTGGATACCCAACATATCTTTTCCTATAAATAATATCAGCACCATATTTAGGCATTCGACGTCCTAATAACCAATCTTCAATATAATCGTAAGATGAGTAAACTATTTTTAAATTATCATCAAGTTTTTGTTCACCTCTTACAACAATTTTACTTTTTGATGTTCCATAGGCAACCTGTGTTTCATTTGTAGCACTCCAAAAGCGAGCTACACCACCTACTCCAATTTTGCCTTTATAAGTTAGAGCAGGAATTAATTTTAACAAACAGCCTTTAGGTAATTGAAATACAAACCCTGGACCAATATACATACCTAAATATCTTCTTGAACCTAGCTCTGGATAATTCCCTTCGACAAAATCATGACCTTTATTGGTATAAATTTTTAATCTAGGAATTTTTAGAACGGTCTTACCTCCACTTGTAATTACTGCTTTCTTTAATTGAAGAATATCTAGATTATTTTCAGAATTTATGATTATCTCATTTGCCTTAATTTTAAAAATTTTAGATTTCCCATCAGTTATATATCTTTGTTCTTCTTCTGGGACTTTCATTGTTCGCATATAGATTCTTGCATCAGGTCCACCACTAGTTCGCATCATTAATGGAGAACTATGTTCAACGTCTATTTTACCTTTTACTTGTGTTATAACATTTCTTTGGACATAACCTTCTTGAGCTACAATTTTAATTTCTGGGTTTTGAGTTAGGGGTTTTTCGATAAAGATACTTTCTTCATTTAAATCAATATCAATAGATTCTCCATAAGTCTTTTGATCCCCTTTGGTAATTACAACATTCCCATCAGCATGCATTTTATTTGATGCTTTATCAAAGGTTAAAATATCTGCAGTTAATGTTGTTCCTTGATGTGGAAATGTAACTAAAACATCGCCTGTTGCAGTCATAAGGCCTGTTTCAGTTATATAATCCATATGTTTGCAATCTATGGTTATTTGGGTTTTTTCTTGTTCTTGTTTATTTTTTTCTCTTTTGGTCTTTGCTGTTTTTAAGTCATCATGTTCATAAAACTCGTCTTCATTTGTATTTGATTCAATATTTTCATTATTATCATTATTTTGTAATTCTTTTGCTTCTTGTCTTTTACAATTATAGGCTTTTAACTTTAGTCTTATTAGCTTTACAGGTGGGATTGATTTATTAGGGTTGTTATTTCTTATTTTTTCTTGTTCTTCATAATTACCTTTTTCATTATTTTCAATGTTTTCATTCAATGCTGGAGCTCCAAAAAAAGAATCTCCAAAAAATTCAGAAGAACCATCACTAAATGCAAAAACACTTGCTTTAGAAATGATAAATATAAATAACATTATTAATAACTTAATTTTATATTTCAATTTCCCACCTATATATAATTTAATGGATTCCTAGGCTGTCCATTAACACGAACTTCGAAATGACAGTGTGGACCTGTGCTATAGCCTGTAGAACCTTCTCTTCCAACTTGTTGACCTCGTTTGACTACTTGTCCTTTAGAAACACTAATTGAACTCATATGAGCGTATAGTGTAGTTATTGCTTGTCCCCTTACTACACCATGGTCAAGAATAACTACTTGTCCATAACCACCATACCAACCAGCAAATATAACTCGTCCATCATTTGATGCTTTTATGGAACCACCATTTGGGCCACCTATATCTATACCTGAATGAAATATTCGTGATTTAAATATTGGGTGAATTCTATATCCAAATGGAGATGTTATTGGACCTGATATAGGTTTTATAAAGCCTGTAGTAACAACAGTTTTAGAACCCGAACTAGGCTTTATATTTGAAATCATTGCTTGAATGCTAGCTGATTGTCTTGCTAAATCTCGCTCTGCACGTTCATAATAATTCCTATTTGTTTTTAATTTATGAATCATTTCTTGGTTTTGTGCGATATTTGTTTTGATTATTTTTTGTTGGTTATTTATATCATTTATAGTTGCTGCAAGACTTCTTCTTTGTAATTCAATTTGTGATCGTAAAGCTAAAATTTCTGCAGCTTTTTCTCTAGCTGCTTGCAATCTTTTGTAATCTTCTTTTACAACAATGCTTTCAAAATGCAATCTATCAAATAGCATGTTTATATCACTAGACGAAATTAATAATTGAAAAAATCCTGTTCTTTGGGTTTTAAATATTTGTCTAATTCTATCTTTAAGTTCTTTATCTAGATTGGTAAAATCTTGGTTTGCTTGTCTAAGCCTGCTTTCTAGCGATACAAGCTCATTTTGTTTTTTTTCATATGCTAATTTTGAATTCGTAAGTGTTTCTTGTGTTGTTGCCAATTTCTTTTGGTTCTTGTATAGTTTATTGGTTTCAAGGTTTTCTAGAATTCTAAAATGTCTAGCTTTTTCATGTGCCTGAGCTTGTTTCTTTTTAATATTTTGGATTTGTGCATAACTATTATTTGCTGCATAACAAATACTCTGTAGGCTCGCTCCAAACAGAAATAGTACTATTAATGCTAAACAAATTTTTAATTTCATACTATCTTATCAATAAAGGTAATAACATTAATCCAAATGTCCAAGCAATAAAGGTGATTGCAATAATTAATACAATACTTTTTTGGTGCTTTCTAAAAAAATCCATGTGTAACCCTATCTCCCATTTTGTATTTATTTTACTATTAAAAAACATATATTGCAAACTCCATATATATTATTTGCAAAAAGTAATAAAATATTTTAATATTGTCCTATGAAAGGAAATAATTTTTTATCGATAAATTCAAATTATAATGACTTTTCAAGTTTCGACTCTAAAGATATTAATAAGTATCTTTTAGAAAATCAAGAGGTTGTATTAAGTAAAGTATATGGCTTTATGCAGAGGCCTGATGATTTGTTATTAGTAACTGGGTTTTTCGGGACTGGAAAAACCCAGGTTGTTAAACATTTATTGAATTACTTAGATAAAAGTGTTTTTTCATTTAATATTAATTGTTCTCAATCAATGCAATTAGATGATTTGTTATTATTTTTATGGGAACAATTTATTTCTTATCAGGAAAATACAGAAATTGCTTATCATTATAGGCATGTAAAATCGTTTCAGGATAAAATTGTTGGTTGTTTTTCTGAGTTAAAATCTAATCTTGTTATTACATTATTTGATTTTGACTTAATTCAAGATTCTAATTATAAAGATATTTTAGATTTTATAATTGCAATATCAAATAATGAGAAAATAAAACTTATAATAATTTCTAAAACTTTTGATACTTCTTTAATTCCTGAAGATATTACTTATACTAAGGTGATTTTAAAAGCTTTATCTCGTTTGATTTTTGAAAAATATTTGCAAGATAAAGCTATAAAAGCTACACCTCGGATATTTGATGAATTATATAAAATTACAAGAGGGTATTATTTTTATACTGAAATTACTTCATTAATTCTTTTAAAAAAAGATCTTTCTGTTAGTGATTTTCTTGTTGCTTATACAAATTCAGGAATGTCATTTGATAAGTTTTTGGCAAAAGCATTTATTAGTATGCTTCCTGATGATACTTATAACTTATTGACGCTATTATCTCTAATTAGACATCCTGTAAATTCCCAATTATTAGATTATTTTGAGGCTTTTGATGATTTATCTGTCGAATATCTAAAACAAAATAAGTTTATAAGAATTGAAAATGGGAATCTTATTTTAAGTAATTATTTTAGAAATTCTTTATTAGCTGAGTTGTCTGATGATATTGCAAATAAAATTCATTTGAATTTATTTAAGTTTTATAATTCTCAACTTCCTTTGAAGCCTAGCGAACGTTTAATCCTATTATCAAGGATAACAATGCGTTCAGAAATTGAATATCATAGTAGTTTTTTCTCTAATAGTGATAAGAATAATAGTGATAATAATTCTGTTGTAAATGTTGAAAATATGTCTTCAGAAGATTTATATATAAATGCAACTAATCTATTTGATGATTTTAATTATAATGATGCTTTAAAGTATTATTTAGAATTGTTAAATAGAGATGATGTAAAAAAAACTGATGTTCAATTAAAACTGGCATTATTGTACGAAAAGATAGGAAATTGGAAATATGCATTGCACTATTATTTTATTTTAGTAAAGTATTACCAAGAAGTTTGTGATAATTACATGTTGAATAGTATTAATTTAAACATTGCAAAAATATATTATCAATCATATAAAACAAATGATGCTATAAAAATATTATCTGAAATAATTTCATCTTCAAGTGATGTTGTTGTGGCTGTAGAAGCATATACTATATTAGGGAATATATATATATCGTTATCCGAAAAAAATAAAGCATATGAATTGTATAGTAAGGCTGTTGTATTAGCTAATAAAAATACAGAGATTAAAAATTTACCAGAATTATATTTCAAGTTTGCAATTTTAGCTGATGAAAATGAAAATACCAATATTGCAGTTGAATATTATAATAATTGTATAAATGTCTCAGATGATTCAAATAAATATAAATCTTTAGCATATTCTAATTTAGCTGATTTATATTTAGATTTTGATAAAAAGCAAATCGCTCTTGAAAAATTTAAAGCAGCTTTTGATTTGGATCTTAAAAATGAAAATAACTATGGTATTTATTATACATCATCTAATATTGCAAAACTCCTTGTAAATACTAACCCAATAGAAGCATACGAGTATTTAAAACAAGCAAAAAAATTTGCGTTAAAAACAGATGATATATTTGCGATGGCAAATTCTGGATTGCATCTTGGAGATTATTATTCTAATAATAATAAAATTGATTTAGCTTTAAATGAATATTTTTCTGTGTTAGATTTGGTTAGGGATAAGTTTAATGATGAAAATAAAAGGAAAATTTTGCTAAGGATTGATGACATAAAACTTAAAATTGGGGAAGATAAGTATAATGAGTTATTCGCAAATAAAAATAAATAGTGATTTCGAACAATTTAAAGCTGTTTTTTTAGAACAAAATTCCATTCTTAATTTAATTTCTAAAAATGAAGAAATGTTTTTGTATGAAAAACATATTTATGATTCTTTAGCTATAAAATTATTTTTTGAAAAGTATCATGTGCAATCAGGGGATTTATTAGATATAGGTACTGGAGGAGGTTTTCCTGCTGTTCCTATTGCTATTGAGTATCCTAATTTTCAAGTTATAGCATTAGATAGTATAAGAAAAAAAATAAATGCTATTAATGCTATAAAAAGTGAATTGAATATTACAAATTTGGAACCTCTTTGTGATAGAGCTGAAAATATTAAAAATCAAACTTTTGAGATTATTACCTCAAGAGCAGTTGCACCTGTGTCATTACTTTTGAAATATGTTGCCCCATTACTAGCTGGCAATGGCTATTTTATTGCATATAAATCTAAAAAAGCAGAAGAAGAGTTAAGAGAAGCTCAAAGTGAATTGAAAAAATATAAAATTAAATGTATCGATAAAATAGATTATACTTTACCATTAGATGAAAAATATGAAAGAAGCTTACTTATTTTTTCTAAATTTATTTAATATTTAGAAATTTGCATATTTTTTTTATTATGTTTCTTGTATTTTTATCTTTTGGAAGTGCAACATTTGAATAGTAATTTTTGTAACTTTTAATTATATTTTGTGGTAGTGTTCTATTTTTTGATAATGTATCTGCTATAAATTCTAAATATTCATCTTGTTCTTCTTTGTAAGCAATATCTGTCGCTCTTATATCTTCATCGGCTTCATAATGAATTAATGCATGATAAGCTGTAATTATACTTGTATCATTAGTATCTTTAGGGAAGTTTAGTAATGCTTGTCTAACTGGCATTTGACCCGTTAATACTAAAATTATTAATCTAGAAACAAGGATTCTATCATTCATAACTTTAATTTTAGTACAAAAATTTGCTAAGGCATATTGATATTGATAATATTAAAATCTGGGTTTTTAATATCTTCCGGTCCTAAGTCAAAATTATAGTTTATTTGTTTTTCATCTCCAAGATTAATTATATTATTTGATGTATTATCATCCTTTTTTTGTTTTAACATTTTAGAATACTTAGATTCGTGGTTAATAATAATTTTAGTTTTCTTTTTTATATTACAAGCTGAAACAATCATTATTGAACTAATAATGAAGCAAATTATAATAAAAATATTAACATATTTAATATTCATATACTAATTATAACATTCTTTTTAATTATTTCTATAGTTAATATTTAATTTAGACCAGATACACTAAGTATTCTTTCTTTCATAAATTCAATATAATCATTTGTTATTTCATCAAAATTTTCACTATTTTTTACTAATGTTTCAAGTTCAACGATGATATGCTCATTTCTAAGTTGATTATACATCTCACACCCCCTTATCTACATAGTTTTAAAACGGCTTATGTTAAATTTTCTTTAGTAAATGTTAAGAATTTGTTACATTTTTAAATAAAAAAGTCAATTTTAAAAAATAAAAAAACTTTTAATAAGAGTAAGTTGGGATATTAAAAGGGGATATTTATTATGGGAATTAATGAAGTTAAATCAAACACAACAAATGTAAATACTACAAAATTATCAAAAGAAGAAATCGCAAAAAGACAAGAAGAATTTAAGAAAATTCAAGAAAATGGTCATGAAATTGTAATTTCTGCAAAAGGTAACAATTCCGGTGTTTCATATGACTATATGGATAGATTAAATAAAGATATTGAAGCTGGAATATTTGAAGATAAAGATGCTGATGGTTTTACTAATAAAGATAAAAGAGCATTAGGGAATGAGTTTACAAGTGTATTTAGTGAACATGGTTATAGTACTAAGTTTACAAGAATGCAAAAAGGTGATAGCTTTGCAATCAGTTACGATGATTATGTAAGATTAGCAAATGCTGCTGGATATGTTTTAAAAGAAGAAACACCAGTAGAACCAGTTGTAACAGAACCAGTTGTAGAACAACAAGTTGTTCCTCAAGAAGTAAAAAAACAAGAAACAACTCCAACTGAAGTTAAAACTGTTACAGATAATACTCAAGTAGATGAAAATCAAGGCGAAGATGTAATAGTTGAATTTGAAACTACAACAGTTACTGATTCAGAAGGAAATGTTATTGATAAGAAATCAAAATCAACTGTAACTCCATTATTTGGAACTGCAACAGCTAAAAAAACAACAGTAACAGAACCAGATGCTCTTCCTGCTCAAGCA
This sequence comes from Candidatus Gastranaerophilales bacterium, assembly GCA_944324375.1. Lineage (GTDB taxonomy): Bacteria > Cyanobacteriota > Vampirovibrionia > Gastranaerophilales > Gastranaerophilaceae > UMGS1585. The sequence continues at coordinate 32,563 of CALUWB010000014.1, forward strand.
CCTAAAGATAAGCAAACATCTGCTCCAGCAGAAGCACCAGTTACTCCAGTTGTAAATTCAACTAAAGATGTTAAAACACCAGTAGCTCAAGCTCCAGTAACTGAAACTCCAGCTGTAACACCGGCAGCTCAAACAGAAGAAACATCAGCTGAAGAACAAATTACATCTGCATTAAATAATGATCCAGAACTTCAAGGAAAAACTCCTGAAGAACGTGCTAAAATTTTATCTGCTAGAGAATTTAATTTATCTCGTCAAATCAGAGATTTAGAAAAAACTACAGTTACAGAAACTAAATCTAGATTTTTAGGTTTAGGTAAAAAGCAAGTAACAAGAAATTTAACTGCAGAAGAAATTCAAGCAAGACAAGCTCAAGCAAATGAAATGAAAGCCGAATTAGATAATACAAAAAAATTATCAACATATGTTGATTCTGTTGAAAATCAAAAATATTGGTTAGGTAAATATGCTTCTCAAAACTTAAAAGATACATCAGGTAATGTAGTTGCTGATTATCCAGATTATTACAGAGTAGTAGTTACAGATGCTCAAGGTAATGAACAAAAAGTTGCAAGAGTTGATACATATAATCCAAAAACTTATAGTTATGATTCAAAATATTATTCATTAGATGTTCAAAAAGTTGGTGATCCTAATATGGGATATGGTGAATATTATTCTGTAGTTCCAGATATGAATAATGAATTAACAGATATCACTCCAAGAAAAGATGAATATAAAACTGCAAGATAATTAAATAATAATTAAAAATCAAAGCCTCTAGTTATTTATAACTAGGGGTTTTGTTATTTTACCATGATTTATATCCTGTAATAATTGATATAAAAGATGAATGTGCATGTTCTGTTGCTTTTTTTACATTATTGTTAAATCTGTTTTTTAAGTATTTTATTGGATTAAGTGTTTTTTTATTAATATCTTTTCTATTAAAAAAATTTTGCTCGTAAAAATGTTTATTAATAACTTCATCCATTTTTTCTGTGTATTTGATAACACCTAACTTATTAAATACTTTATTTATATTTTCTCCTTTTGTTAAATCATAATATGCAGCCATATGAGCTGTCCTATGACTTCCCGAATTGCAATGAAATAATGTTTTGCCCCCATGTTCTCCTGTTTTTTTGACACTTTGTGCAATTGTTTCAAATTCTTTTGCTGTTGGATATTCCCCTTTTAAATAACTAAATGGATGCCTAATATATTTAATTCCTAATTGTTTGCAAGCTAGCTTTTCAATAAATTTAAAACCTCTAATTCCAAAATGTCTAAAATCATATATTTGAGTAACTCCTTCTTTTTTTAAGTCAATCAAATCAGAAATTTTAGGATGTGGCCCTCTTATTAAGTAATCATCAACTTTTTTGTATTTATTACTTAGCTGATGAGGTTTATAAAATTTTTGATAAATATTTATTAGTTTCATATTTAATTTAAATACTCTAAAGAAATTTTTTGCCCAAATAATCATTTTTTATATTTGTTAACCAATGTTAAAATAATTTTTTAATCTGAAATTGAATAAATATTGTATACTTTATATTTTTGTAAGCTTATATATAAGAGAGTTTTAATGAATTCCGAACAAATTAATAATGTGAAAGTGAATAGTGTTGTAAATTCAGAGAATGCTGTTGATAAATCTTTGAAACCAATAGAAAGAAAAGTTTTTGATTCAGTATTTAGTGATAAAGAACTTGAATTTATTGATTCCAATAAAGACGGTTCTGTATCTATACTTGAGGTGGAAAATTATATTAATTCAAATACTTCTACCGATGAAGTTTTGAATAAAATTGCAAATATTATGGGGATTGAATTAACATCTTCTGTGCCTATAGCTAATAATTATGAATTTAAATCAACAGCAAATAAAATTTTAGATTCGCTTATAAAAATTGATACAGACCAAAATAATGATATTACTATTAGTGAAATTGATTCAGCTGAAAATTTAACTGAAGAAGAAAAAGTTCTAATAAATAAAATGTTTGGTTTAGCTGATGGAAAAATAAATAATAAACAAGGTCGATTTGGTTCTTGTTGGGCATTAGCAGCAGCTTATGGTGTTAGTATTGCTAATCCAGAGATGTTTAAGCAAGTTGTTAAAAGGGATGAAGAAGGTAATGTGCTTGTTACCTTTTATGGATTAAAAGATGAACCTTTTGTTTCTAAGATTGATAGACATGTTATTCAAGGTATCTTAAAGTCTAGAACAAGATTAGTAAATTCAAATATGCAAAATGGTTATATCTCTTCAAGACAATATTATAGTTCAGATCCTGATGCTGTCGCAGTGGAGTTAGCTTTTCAAAATTTTGATAATTATATAGAAAAATTAAAACGAGAACAAAAAGAAAATATTCTTGATTATGTTAAAAATTCAGAACCAATACCTCCTGAAAAACCAAGTTTAGACTTGATTTCTAAAGATATGACAAATGATGATTTAGAAATAATTTTGAATTATTATAAAAATTCTGACTGTGAAAACAAAGAAAATTATTTGATTCCATATGATGTGGAATATTTAAATGATGAGATTCTTGAGAATATAAAGCAATATATTGAACGTTCGACCCCTATCACACCTGAAAAACCTACAGAAAAGGACTGCGAACATAATTATCAGGTTTTAAGTAATTATATAAAAAATTCAGACTCAAAAACGGTTCAAAAACCTAAATTATATTCTTATTATAATAATGTTGGAAGTGTTTCAGAAGGAGGTTTCCCCGGAAATGCTATAAAATTGATGCTTGGTGGTACTCTAGAGTCATATAAAGGTTACAATTATGATAATTCTACAGGAGAATATACTAAGCTATCAAAACAACAAAGAAATCAACTTGTAAGCCTATTGCAAGATAAAGGAACTCTTCAAGGCAAAAACAAAGTTTATTCAATAGCGTTTAAAGATTCAAATAATGAATTATATTCACATCACGCATATACTGTAGTTGATTCAGATGATAAATATATTTATTTGGTAAATCCTCATGATACTAATGCAGAGCCTATACCATATCCTATAAATAAAGCTATAAAGAATCTAAGTATTCTTCAAATTAATACTTTACCAACTAATTTATAATTAGTTTTAGCAAAAATATTTTTTAGCATTTTTATTTTATAAATAATTCTTGAGTTAAGCTGTATAAAATAGTAATAAAAATGAATAATTTAATCGCTAATCCAAATATAAATTTTAAATCGAATTTTTTCAAAGTTGAAAAATACGGAAAAGCTACAGGAATTTATGTATGTACAGATAACTCTGAAAAACTTGGCAAACAGCCAATGCTTGAAACTACTAACAATAGTTCTCCAATGGTATATGATGGTAAGTACTATATAGAGAGATTGCCTTTTAATAAAAATAAATATAAAATAAGATACCAAGATACTGGAAAATACGAAAATCAAGGTATAGAAAAAAGTGTTGACAGAGAGAAGTTATTAAATTTATTAAATTCTCAAAATGAATCACAATATTTTATTCTTTCTAAAGGGACAGTTCAAGGACGCTTGGTGCAAGCAAAAAATATAGATGATTCTATTTTAAAATCAAAAGATCCTTTAATTATAATTTGTGATAATGATGAAGAATGCTATAAATATCGTAATCGTGCTAATGGTGTTATTATGAAATCTGGTTCTGCTGATTTATTATCACATTTTGCAGCGATTTGTAGAGATTATTTTTCTTTTGGAATGTATGTTACAGATAAAAAAATATTAAATGACTTATCCAATTTGGAAGGTAAATTAATTTCCATATCAAATAAAAACAAAAATCTTGAGTACTTTCAAATCGATAATATTGCTAAAAGTCCTAGAGGAAAAAACACAATTGAAATCCCTCCAATGAGGAGAGTTGATAAAATTTTATCCCTTGAAGAGTGTGAAAAGGATACAGTAGGAAATAAGGCATATAATCTAAAACGAATGAATAATTTAGTAAAAGAAGGGAAATTGCAGAATGTAATTATCCCAAATGCTTTTGTTTTACCTCATGTTTATTTAGAAAAAATTGAAAAATTATTTGTTGAAGATAATGATGATTTTGAAGAAGAAGAGAAACTTATTAAAGAAATAAGGGGTTATGCAAAAAATGTTATTACACAACCAGAAGTTATGGTTCGTTCTGCATTTAATGGCGAAGATTTAGAAGGTTATTCTGCTGCAGGGTTATATAATTCTACATTTTATGATACTAAAGATTTATCTTTAGATCCAATATACGATGTTATCAATTCTAAAAATAACCGAAGGGCGCTAAAATCAAGAGAATTACATAACATTCCTGAAGAAGCTATAAAACCAAGTGTTATAATACAAGATAGAATTAAATCAGATTACTCTTTTACTACATATACAGAATCTCCTATAGATAAGAATAAGGTTCTAATTGAAATGTATATAGATGAAGTCAAGTATTGTAAACCACAACCTTATCAGATTACATATAATAAATCGACTAAAGAATTAAAAGTTGAACAAGATCATAGCAAGTATGAAGAATATCTTTTTGATGAAAACTATAAGTTGATAGATAAAAAAGCTACGCAGCCAAAAGATATTAAAAAAGTTTGGGATGTAGTAGAAAATTTGGTTAAAAATGCCCTCGTGTTGGAAAAAGAATTTGGGAAACCACAAGATATAGAAGGTGGAATAAAAAACGGTCAGTTATATTTTTGGCAAACAAGAAATATTGTAAATAAATCTTATAATAAATAAACTATCCAAAACAAAAAGCATATCCAATTAAATCAATCGTGGTATAATAAGGTACAAATCAATTTTAAGATATTTAAGGAGTAGCTTTTATGGCTTCAAATAATATAGGTAAGTATTATAGTATACCTTTAAAAACACTTGTGTTTTCTGAACGAAATAAAAATCTTGAATCAATACGCGAAAATTATGGACAATTAGGTGTTGATATCTTTCAAAAAGAAAAGAAACCAACTATACTTACTCCAAAAGATAATAAAAAAATTAACAAGATTATTAATAAGGTAAAAAAATTCTTTGGGTATGTTGGTAAAGAAGATTATAAAGAAACAGATTCTTTGAATAGTGTGATGTTTAAATATATATATAATAAAAAACATGGTACAGATGCTGATATAGAAAATGTATTTGGGAAACATGGTTCTAGACTTTTTAAAATATATAAAGCAATGGGGTATGTAGAATAATAAAAATATAATAGGTGGTTAAATAAAAGTATTTTCTAATTATAACTGGCAATATAATTCAGGTAAAAGAATGATAAAAGAAGCTTTTTCCAAAAAAGAGTTTTGTCTCGTGATACATGTAAAATAGGTCAAATAGTTGAAAAAGAAGGGACATTACAAGATACTATAAAAAATTTAGTAAAGTCTATAAAACAAAAATTTGTTTCAGGACAAATTAAACTAAAATAACCTAAAAATGTATAATTACTCCCGCTGGGCTCTCACCAAGTGTTGGTTCTCGCCCCAACCTTAGGGTTCAAAATAAAATTAACTCATAAAAAAAAAATACTCCTCGAATTATCTGAAGATAGAACTTTTTGCATAGAAATATTTGAAGCAATGACACAAACATCATGCGACTTGTTGCGTAATATAGAAGATTTTATGCAAAACATTGCTTAATTAGTCCCATATTTTTTTTCTATTTTACTAGATTACAGAATTACCAAATATTTACCATTGGTAAAACTCTTAAGTCCTCTCTGTGAGAGGACTTTCTGCTTTGTATGCTTACCTTTTGTTTCGGTAAAACAAATAAACTGAAATAATCAAAATATGGGACAAGAACCCCTATAGTTAAAGATAAGAGGTAGGTTAATCCTACAGAAAGGAGACTAAATGTCAGAATCAACTAAAGTTGTTACAAGTATTAGAGTAACAAGTAATGAAGCAAGGATAAATTCTTATAATGGTGAAAATTGTAGGGATAAAATAACGCAAGATGTTATAATTTCGCTTCCAAATTGGCTTGTAATTTTATTGAATGAGTATGAAAAAGAAGGATACATCGAAACAAATAAATTTATAGCAGACTCAATTTCTGATTTTATCAATACTTCAAATCTTGATAAAGATACATTATCTATAAGTAATTCCCCAAAATCTGATATGGTTATAAATTTACCTTTAGATACTGTGGAATTAGTGAACGTTATCGCAAAAAAATATGACGTTCAAAGCTCAGACATAGTTTTTACTGCTCTAGGGCACACCATTCCTGTATTAATAACCTACATTGAAGAATGTGGAGGTTATGATGAGAACTAAAGTAAAAGAAATCGGTAATAAAACCAGAGAAAGATATAGAGCTACTGTTGGAAGAATGGGCATTAAATCTAATGACCATAAAGGTTTTCCTGAAAGAACCATTCTGTTAAAAGACTTATATTTGCTTACAGATGATAATGAAGAATTAGTAACAGACCATTTATGGAAAACTGTAGGTCAACAATTAAAAAATCTCGATTTGAAAGAAGGTGATGTTATAACCTTCAATGCTAGGGTAGGTTCTTACCAAAAAGGTTATAAAACTAAAGTTACTGATTACACATTGAAGTATATGACGAAAATTGAAGTAATTAGAGAAGATAGACCTCTCCAAGAAGGAGAAAAGACATCTTCCACAGAACCTACGTGGAAAGAACTTTGGGAAGCACAAAGGGCAGC
>CALUWB010000015.1 GCA_944324375.1 Candidatus Gastranaerophilales bacterium
CCTCACTTTCTTGTGAAGTAATAACAAAATCATATAAAACGCTCAAAAACCCTTTTATTAGGCTATTATACCCCCCCGAAGGCGTAAAACATTCTCACTGCAAGGTTTTGCAGTGTTTCTACACAAAATTCAATATCTAAATGACTTGAATAATTCAATATATTATTTCCCTACGTAGTAAAATGATAGTTATATATACACAATTATTCTATATTATATATTTATTATATACAATAAAATATTACAAAAAATTTACACCTTATATTTTTTAATATTTTAGTTAAGTGTAGCAATAATAAAATTAACCCCTTCTATTGAATTATACTTGTTAAAACAAATATTTTTGCAATATTGAGTTATAGAATCATAATCAGTTTTATTATCTAAAAAATATTTTATTTGTTTTTTTAAATCATCACACGTTTCATAAACAGGAATTTTATTATCAAATAAATCTAATTCTCCTCTTTTATCGGAAATAATTAATTTTCCACAAGCAATAGTTTGCATTGTTCGATAATTCAACGAAGATATTCCTTGAGAATTCATATTAATGACAATCTTAGATTTATTAATTGCCATTGCCATATCTTTTTCATTATCTATAAATCCTGAGTAAATTTTTTCAATAGTAGTTTTATTTTTAACTCTTGATAATGCATCTTGATAATGTCTTTCTATTGCGTACCACCTAAATCTAATATCTAGACTTTCTACTAAATCAACTATCATATTTAATCGATAATCGGTATCAAGTCGCCCTGCGAACATAACGTCACACTCTGCAGATAAACCATAATCCTTATAAATATTTGTATTTACAAAATGAGGTAAATAATAAATATTTTTAAATTTTTCTTGTTTAATTAATTCTCTATCCCAATAGAATGTATAATTATCATCTTTATCTAACTCATTTAATAATTCTTGCCAATAAGGACCTGAAGTTCTACTTCTTATTTCATCTGAAAAATAATTAACAGATTTCATCGTTAAATTATTATCTTTTTTTATTTTGATAGCCGAAAAATCATAACCTACAATTAAATCGTATTCATCATTAATTTTATAATCATCTCTGAGTTCATCAAATATAACTACATCATGTCCAAGCAAATTAAATCCATCCAATATGCTTGATGTAGTTAAACGACCACCAATACTTTCAGGTAAAATTCCTAAAACTTTCATTATCCAAAAATCTTTTCTTTCAATTCTAATGCTGTTTTTGTTGTTGCTAAACCTGCTAATGATGATTCTTTAAGCATAGGCGACATTAACTGTCCCGTTTGCCTTACAGCATCTATTACTTCATCTAACGGGATTTTTGATTCAATTCCTGCAAGTGCCAATTCAGAAGATGTAACAGCATGTATTGCTAAAATAGGATTTCGCTTAACACAAGGAACCTCAACTAAACCACACACAGGATCACAAGTTAAACCCAACAAATTTTTCATAGCCAAAGCTACTGCATTTAAAATTTGACTAATATCTCCACCTAGCATCTGAGTAAGTGCACCTGCACACATCGCAGCAGCAACACCACATTCTGCTTGACAACCAGCAACAGCACCTGCAAGTTGAACCTTATTGGATATTATTGCCCCTATTGCTCCTGCTGTTATAAGAGCGTTAATTTGTGTATCTTCATCATAATTATAATCTTCTGAAACAGCTATAATAACAGCTGGAACAATACCACATGAACCTGCTGTTGGACAAGCAACAACTTTGCCCATTCTTAAATTTTCCTCTATTGTTGCAAGAGAATATGTTATTATCTTTTCAAATAATTTACCAAACAAGGCTCGATGATGAGAATATCTGACTTGTAACTTTTCACAATCATCTCCACACCAATTACTTATTGCTTTTTCTGAAGAGGTCATACCTATCTTTATTGTTGATTTCATTGTCTCTATATGAATTTTAACTTTTTGACGAACTTCATCAACATTAATATCATTATCAGAGGCTTCAATATCTTGAATGACTTCATGTATCAATTTATTTCTTGTATTACACTCATTAACAAGTTCTTCAAATGTTAATATATTCATTAATCTAATTTCCTAACCTTAGTTACAAAATAAACATCATCAATTCTTTTTATATCATTTATAATAGAATCAACTGGTTCAGCATCTAACGCAAAATACATTGAAGCTGTTCCTCCTTTTCCATCTCTATCGCAATGAAAAGATGCAATATTTATAGACTTATCTTGGATTATTTTACTCACTTGAGATATCATGCCAGGCTTGTCTTTATACATTAATAAAATCGTATGATATTGACCTGCCAAATTTACAGAAAAACCATTGATACTTGTAATTTTAATTTCACCTGCTCCTATAGAATCTCCTGATATCATCATTTCATTATTAATCTTTATATCAACAGAATTTGGATGACGGCTTAAATCCTCTTTATAGTTAAATACATACTCTATATCTGCAATAGAAAAAATATTTTTTGTCTTTACATCATCAACACGATGCCCTAATATTCCAGCTAATAAACCTTTATCTGTACCATGACCTTTACCAGTCTGTGCAAAAGAATTATACAAAGTAAACTCTACACAATTTATTGAATTATTATAAATTGCCCTTGCCATTAATCCTAACCTTATTGCTCCTGCTGTATGTGAACTAGATGGCCCAATCATTATAGGAGATATTACATCAAATAAACCTTTTTGCTTCATTTTAATTTCCAATATAATCTTTTACAATATCAGTTAATCTTTGTTGCCAATTATATGATTTTTCAATATAGAAATCTGCACCTTTTTCTAATGATTCATTCTTTAATTCTTTTTTACCTGCTACTGACATAACTCCAATTATTGGATTTGTTCCTTTTCGTCTTGCTATATTTTGCAATTCGGCTAAAAGAATAAAACCTTCTCTCTCTGTTGGAATTAATAAATCCATTAATATAAAATCAAACTCTTTGTCTTCAAATAAAGATAATGCACCATAAACATCTTTTGTTGCTGTAATCTGAAATCCTAAACGTTCCATTATCATCTGTACTTGATATGTTATAACTCCTAAATTATCAACAAGCAAAACATTGTTAGCTCTTGATAAACTTATTTTTTCATCATCAGAATCTTCAGAAGAATCAGATCCAGTTATTACACTTGCACCACTAGAATCAGCTAGGATACTTCTAAATCTATCTTTAATATTTAAAACCTGCTTTTTTAAAGATACCAATGTTATACTTTCTGGTAATTTATCTCCAGTCAAATCAAAAAAACGCTTTAAAAAATCTTCATCCAAATCTAAATTAATTATTCGCATTTATATGCCTCACATCATTTTCATTAACCATTGTAAACTATTATAACAAAAAATAGCAACTTATTATATTTTTTAACATTATAAATTACTATAAAAAGGAGAACTTAATGTTTAGTAAAGCATTTATGGAATTTTTAATTAAATACCAAGATAAGAAAGATAATACAGAAGAGAATTCTATCAAATCTCTTGAATTTAAAGCAATTAAAGTAACTGAAGCTGCTAAAGTTGTTATTACTGCAATTAAAGATTCGTACTAAATATTTTTTACATAATAATTTTCATCCAATTTTAATTTAGATTTTAAGAGCAATAATTTCTCAGATTTAGCATTATTTTTAAGAACCAAAGCAACTTTTTCTCGAATTGTATATTCTTGAATCTGAAAACATCGATTTAAAATAGAAAATAACTCATCTTCATTAATATATTCAGCAAAAACATTTAAACCTTCTAAGCACCAATAAATCTTAAATAATTGTTTGTTTATAGTGTATTTTTTATCTCTAAAACTGAAACTATTCAAAGTATCAAGAGCTTCATTTATAAAAAAAATTATTTTACTTAGATACAATTCCGAAAAACTTTTATTACCCTTTAAAAAAAACAACACATTTATAATTTCTCTGCAAATATTCGCATTTATATCAATTGTGGCATTTGCAAAAATATCAGGATATTTAAAAAATAAATTAGTATTATTGGGAATTAACTCTCCTAATTTAAAAGCAACTGCTTCTCTTATTTTTCCATCACAACCAGTTAAATTCGACATTAAAATATCAGCTTCCTCTTGAGTTTCAATACTGTTAATTTCAAGAGCTGCAAATTGTTTTTCTGGCATGTTACCTTCTTTCAAAAACTGAAGTAACTGCTCTTTTGAATAAACTTCTGAACACAAAGCTAATGCCCTTTTAAAATTTTCGTCTAATGTATTTTCATAACATTCGTTCAAATTAAATCTCCACAATGAATACTCTTCGAGTATACCATAAATGATAATGACTTTTTAACAAAAAATAGGTTTAATGAATGATAAAGTAGAAATATAATAAATTATAATTATATTTAAGGAGATAATCATGCACGAAATTATTAAATTTTTACAAGATATTTTTATGATTAAAGAAGTAGCACCACAAAGTATCGGACTATCTCAATTTAAACATGAAACAATTATTGATCAGCCTAAAAAAGAAAAAAATATTCGAAATAAAGATATTAAATTGTCAGACCTTATGAGAAGACATTAGGCAAAAAATATCCAATCATTAAGCCTAATAAACCTATTAATATACTTGCAATAAGATATTGTAAGCCTGTTTTTATATCTAATTTATCCCCCAATAACAAATGAGCAGTTTCACTAGAAAATGTACTAAAAGTCGTAAAACCACCACAAAACCCTGATAATAAAAAGATTTTTAACCGTGAGCTAATATAATTTAATAAGAATAATTTTATACAAATCCCAAACACAATACATCCTAAAACATTTACTACAAATGTACCCCAAGGATGAGATTTTTTATTTATAACTCCAGACAATAAATAACGAGCAACAGCTCCTAAACCTCCACCAAAACAAACAAGTAACATTTATTCGCCCTCCAAAAATTCTTGTCTTAATTTTGTTCGTTTATTATCTAAATGAAGTTTTAAACATAATCTACAAAGTTCTATTCCAAAGTAAACAAATAAAATCCCTAAAATGAGACTTACGCAAACGTATAATAAAGCCTCTATATAAAGAGTTTTTTGAATATAAACAAATACCTCATATGAAAAAGTACTGAATGTTGTAACCCCACCACAAAAACCGGAAGTCAGACCTAATCTCAATTTTTGTGGAATATATTTTGCACGTTTTAATACAAAAACAGAAAGGATTCCTAAAACAAAGCAACCAAATATATTGACGAATAAAGTTCCAAAAGGCAAAATCACATTATTTGAAACAATATATCTTACCAAAGAGCCAAGAGCTCCACCTATAAATACAAAAATTAAATTAAGCATGACAAAATATTATTACAAAAAAAGCATGTTTGCGATAACATAATATATGTAAAATTGATTATGTTATCAATTTTTGTTTATAAGAGAGTTAACGAATAGTATCTATTGTATAAAAACGACAATAAAGGAGGTCAAATGGATCATATTCAACTTACGAAGGAAATTGAAGAAAAATGCTGCGTAGCACGTGGTGTTAAAGGGGTACCAGCTCCAATTCCTCAAGAAGGTCAATGGACAAAATGTAAAGAAATTAACCAAATTTCAGGTTTAACTCACGGTTGTGGTTGTTGTGCACCTCAACAAGGAACATGTAAATTAACATTAAATGTTAAAGATGGTGTTATTCAAGAAGCATTAGTAGAAACATTAGGTTGTTCTGGTATGACTCACTCAGCTGCTATGGCAGGAGAAATTTTACCAGGTAAAACAATTTTAGAAGCGCTAAATACTGACTTAGTTTGTGACGCTATCAACGTTGCAATGAGAGAATTATTCTTACAAATCGTTTACGGTCGTACACAAACTGCTTTCTCAGAAAATGGTCTACCAATTGGTGCAGGACTTGAAGATTTAGGTAAAGGTTTAAGATCTCAAGTTGGTACAATCCATTCAACTAAACAAAAAGGTGTTAGATACTTAGAATTAGCTGAAGGTTACATCTTAGAATTAGGTTTAGATAAAAATAACGAAGTTATCGGTTATAAATTCGTAAATCTTGGTAAAGTTATGGATGCTATTAAAAAAGGCGTTGATGCTAAAGAAGCTTACGAAAAGAACATAGGTACATACGGCAGATTTGCAGATGCTGTAAAAACTATTGACCCTCGTGAAGCATAAGGGTAATTTAAATTTATAAATAGGTTATTAGAATAATAAATATAAAGGAAAATAAAATGGCAAAATTTGAAGGACAAGATAGACGTGAAGCAACAATTGCTAAAGTTTTATCAGAATATGGTTTCAAATCTTTAGATGAAGCTAACGAACTTTGCTTATCAAAAGGAATTAATGTTGATGAAATCGTTAAAGGGATACAACCAATCGCATTTGATAATGCTTCATGGGCTTATACATTAGGTTGTGCTATCGCACTAAAAAAAGGTATTACAAATGCAGCAGATGCAGCTGAAGCTATTGGTATTGGATTACAAGCATTTGCAGTTCCTGGTTCAGTAGGTGATACTAGAAAAGTTGGTATCGGACACGGGAACTTAGGTGCTATGTTATTAAGAGAGGAAACAAAATGTTTCTGTTTCTTAGCTGGTCACGAATCATTTGCTGCTGCTGAAGGTGCTATTGGTATCGCTAGAAATGCTAATAAAGTAAGAAAAGAACCTTTAAGAGTTATCTTAAATGGGCTTGGTAAAGATGCAGCATATATCATTGCTAGAATCAATGGATTTACTGCTGTTGAGACTGAATATGATTATAAAACTGGGGAATTAAAAATCGTTAAAGAAACTCCATTCTCAGATGGTGAAAGAGCTAAAGTAAAATGCTACGGTGCTGATGATGTATCTGAAGGTGTTGCTATTATGATTAAAGAAGGTGTTGACGTTTCTATTACAGGTAACTCAACTAACCCTACAAGATTCCAACATCCAGTAGCTGGTACTTACAAAAAATGGTGTTTTGAAAATGGTAGAAAATACTTCTCAGTAGCATCTGGTGGTGGTACAGGAAGAACTCTTCACCCAGATAACGTTGCAGCTGGCCCTGCTTCTTATGGTATGACTGATACTATGGGTAGAATGCACGGAGATGCACAATTTGCTGGATCTTCTTCAGTACCTGCTCACGTTGAAATGATGGGTGTTATCGGTATGGGTAATAACCCTATGGTTGGTGCAACTGTTGCTGTTGCAGTAGCTGTTGAAAACGCATCTAAATAAAAAATAAATAATTTCTGATTATTAATTTTAACAGGCTACCTTATTCAGATAGCCTGTTTTTTAGTTTTTATGTTAATAAATATAGATGTCTTTGATTAACCCCAGATAAACCTTTTCTTGCAGCCATTAATATACACCCAATAAATAAAGCTCCTGCAGATAAAGACGTTGCGAGTTTTATCTTTCTTCTTGCAAAATCATCAGAAACAGAATTAACAACTTGCCTTGATGGAATACTTTTTTTTAAACCATAAGAAGGCGAATTAACAAAACTACTTACAGCACTAACTAACATAACAAACACCTCGAATAATAAACAGAACCACACTTACATTTTCGTACTTTTTTTGAGTTTGTCAAGAGGTAATAAGTACACTTATTCTCTAATTAAATTAAAGGCTTGCTCTTGAGTATAACCAATTTCATCTATACCAATATTTCCCCAACCTGCAAGAATACAAGTAAGATTTTTTATATCTTTACAAGGATGCAAATTATGAGAATTATCATCAACAAAGAATGCTTTTTCTGGCTTATTTTCTTTAATGTATGTTTCTAAAAATTCTGATTTGTTAACAACATTTAAAAGTTCTTCTTTGCCAATAATTTTATAGTCAATTCCTTTACGTTTAATTGCAAAAGAATTTTTTCTTGAAACAATGACAATATCATATTTTGTTTTATCCAAAGTATTTATCATATCCATAAATGGGAATTTTTCTTCCAGTTTATCAACATATTCAGGATAATTTTCAATTAACCATTTTCTTTTTTCCATGTATGTTTTTTCAAATAAATCTTCTTCATTTTTTATTCTATTATTAATATAGTAGTTATATTTATTAATAAATTCTTCATCTGAAAGATTGTTATATTCTTTTATAACTTTCATTAAATAAAAATATTGCCAAGAATTAAATACTAAAAATTTATATCTAAAAAATTTTTTATAAATTTCAGATTCAATCGGTTCAAAAATATCAGTTCCAAAGCATACATGCCTGCATAAAACGTATGCTTCTTTCAAAGTATCAAATAATACCCCATCAAAATCTAAGAAAACAGTAATCATAAGATAAAAATAACACAATAATATAAAGATTGTAAAATAATTTATGTTTATTTTATAATTCAAATATGAAAACAATAATATTTATATTTGGAACAAGACCAGAAATAATAAAACTAGCACCTGTAATTTTGGAATTAAAAAAATATCCAAATGATTATAATGTGCTAATTTGTAACACAGAACAACAAAAAGAATTATCAAACCAAACATTAAAATATTTTGGCCTAAAAGCTGATATAAATTTAGACTGCATGAGAGAAAATCAATCTTTAGCAGGTGTTCAAACAAAGATTTTAACATCATTAGATAAAGTATTTAATGAGCACAGTATTGATGCGACAATTGTACAAGGAGACACAATGACTGTACTTTGTGGAGCACTAACAAGTTTTTATCATAGAGTCCCTGTTTACCATGTTGAAGCAGGCTTGAGATCATATGACATATATGAACCATTCCCAGAAGAAGTTATGCGACAAATGACAAGTAGAGTTGCAGATATTCATTTTGCTCCAACAAAAGTTAATAAAGAAGCATTAATTAAAGAAAACATCTCAGAAGATAAAATCCATATAGTTGGGAATACAGTTATTGATGCATTATTCTGCCTTTCTGATGAAGTAATAGAACAATCAAAACAATATTTTATTGATAAAAATATTACAATTGACGATAAATTAGTTTTAATTACTGCACATAGACGTGAAAACCACGGAGAAAGAATTGATAGAATAATTGAAGCAATTTCTTATTTAGCAACAAAGTATGTTGATCATACTTTTGTAATCCCTGTACATCCAAATCCAAATGTAAAAAATAAAATACACGAAAGACTTGGCTGTTTAAATAATATTAAATTATTAACCCCATTAGATTACCCTTATTTGGTCTATTTAATGAAACACGCCAAATTGATTTTAACAGACTCTGGAGGAATTCAAGAAGAAGCTCCATCATTTAGTTGTCCAACTCTAGTTATGAGATATGAAACTGAACGCAAAGAAGGAATTGACGCCGGTGTTTCAGTCTTAGTTGGTGCTGATTATGACAAAATATTAGAATATAGTGAAAATATTTTATCTAAAGATAAAGCTGAAACAAGATTAAAAGCTCAAAATCCATATGGAGATGGTACAACATCTAAACAAATCGAACAAATTATTAGAAATAAACTATTAAATTAAGAAATATTACAAATAAATTATCTTCAAAAGCTTATATACTTTTTATCTTCAATATGTTTATGATAAAATTTTTATGGGTATTTGTATACAAAATAGGACGTAAAAATGGCAGAAATTAACAATCTTGAAGATATAAAAACTAATTTTGAAAAAATCACAAATTTAATCAATTCTATGAGAGCTCAAGGAGTTTTAAACTTCTCTGGAATGGATAAAGTATTATCTGCAATAAATAATAAATTAGACAATCTTAATGTTGAAGAAAATACAGATTTAATAAAACTTTTAATCAACGAAGTTAAAAGTAATATTGAAGAGCGCCATGGTTTTGTTGTTTCAAAATTTTCCGAAATAGAAGCTGCCATTAATAACCTTTTAAAAAATAATGATGATACCCTTAAATCTTCAGAAGTTAGAAAATTATTTGATGTCATTGCGACAAATCTAAGTGTTTTTTCAAAAGAAGTAGTAGCCCAAAAAGATGTCTTAACAGAAATAACATTAAGATTAGAATCTTTAAGAGCAGATGATTCTGATAAAAAAGAAATTATAAAAAATATAACTAATATTAAATCAGATATAACAAGAATAAACAATGGCTTTGAAAGCATAATCTTAAATATAAATAACAATTTCAAAGAATTATCGTCTAGTTTTGACAGACTTGCAGCAAGCAATTTAAGTGACAAATATGGTAAATCAATAGAGGATATTCATACAATATCTAATACTATACTTTCTGCTATATCAATGATTGATAAAAAGAATGAAGAATTTAATGAAAGTATAAATAGATTAGTTACTGTTGGAGATTTTAATGAATCAAAAGAATTAATCCTCAATTTAATAACAAAAAATGACGAGATTAGAGATAGCCTTGATAATACAGCAGATAAAGAGTCAATAGGACATCTAACAAATGCTATTAATACTTCAATTGGTGCAATTAATGAGATAAAAGCAGTCATAATAAATAATTCAGATGAAAAAAGCAAACAGTTAATTTCTCAATTGGAATACTTAGAAAGTGTAGTAAGGTCATCTACTGAAAATTTTGATTTCAAACAATTTAAAACAGAATTACTTAATGTTGTTAATGATATTGGGAATGAAACAAATATTGTATGTAATGATTTATTAGAAACAAATCAAGATTTAAAGAGAATATTAACAGCAGTAAACTTAGCAGACTTTAATTCCCACCTTGCAAAATTAAATGAATCTGTTTTGCACACTAATAACGATATAAAAGACT
Organism: Candidatus Gastranaerophilales bacterium; assembly: GCA_944324375.1. GTDB lineage: Bacteria > Cyanobacteriota > Vampirovibrionia > Gastranaerophilales > Gastranaerophilaceae > UMGS1585. Next base: position 10,740 of record CALUWB010000015.1, read on the forward strand.
TTGTTGAACAAACATCAGAAAAAACAATTAATGATAATAGAACTTATATCAATAATATTGCAACAGATTTCAGAAACCAAATATTAGGCGTAAATAATAGTTTAGACGGAATAAGACAAGAATTCATTGATAGCCAAAATGGATATTACAATGGTATTATTGATAAAATACAGGAATTTTCACAACTTACTAAAAGTTTTAATTCTGAAGTAGAAAACAATAATACCAAAACAATTTCAGAAATAAATAACTTGGGTTATTCTCTAAAACAAGAATTATTAAATATTAGTTCAAATATTAATGAAAGTTCAAAAGCTTCAATTAATGAAATTATAGAACAGTTAAATTCTCTATTTGCGTTATCAAATGACTTAAAATCTGAAATTATCATTTTAACAGAAAATAATACCGAAAAAATTACAAATAAAATTAATGAAGTTTCAGCAGCATTAAATATACTCAATAATAATATAGACACAATCCCAAATAAACTAAATAATGATTTTGATATAAAAATAATCGATTTAAAAAACCAATTAAACACATTATCTTCAGACATATCAACAGAATCAAATAATAACTCTGAAAAGTTATTATCAAATGTTTCAGAAATATACAAACAAATTGTTTCTTTATCTGATGATTTCAAAAATATGTACACAGAAGATTCTGAAGAGATCAATAGATGTGTAAACAATGTTTATGATAAAATCAATGAATTAAATACAGAAATTCCAACTTTATTATTTCAAACATCAGGCAGAATATCAGACTTAACATCTATTGTTCAAGATAGATTTGAAAAAACAGAAGAAAGACTTAACTCAATACAAACAAGTATTAATTATAATGACTTGCAACAAAACACTTTTGAAAAAATTGACTCAATAAATTCTGATATAAAAATTTTAATTAACAATATTTCTGAAAAATTATCTGAAAATAACAATAATCTATTTGAACAAATTAAAGGAATAAATACTGATATTAAAGAATTATCAGGAATAATAAACAATAATATTGGAGATGCAAAACAAGAAGTAAGAGAAAAATTAGTATTTATTGAAGAAACGATAAATACTATTAAAAATAATATTTTTGATAATAATAACAATGAAGAAAATCAATATATTTCAAATAAACTAAACGTATTATCAGAAGACATAAAAGAATTATCAAGCAATATTAATAATAATATTGATAATAATAGTACAACTACAATTCAAAAATTAGATGCAATATTATATAACGCAAATGAAATTAAAAATTCTATATCTTCTAATATTGAATCTTTAAATGAAAGTTTAAATAATATAATTTCAAATAAAACAGACGAAATTCAAAACTCTATCAATTATGTATCAACAAATGTTGAGGAGTATACTAACAATCTTACAGAAAAACTAACTGATGTATCTAAAGAAGTAAAAAATGTAACAGAAAAATTAGCAAATTATTTTATTAATAATGATTCTGACATTATAACTAAACTTAATTCTGTGTCTGATAAAATTACAGAATTAAATAGTTACAATAATGATAAAATAACAGACATACAAGATAATACAAACCAAATAACTAATAAAATTGAAGATATAAATTATAACATTTCAACAAAAGCAGATTTAATAAACTCAAATATCTCAACAAATTCTGATATTATTTCAGAAAAAATTGATATTGTTTCAACTGATCTAAAAAATCTAACAGGCAACTTAATAAACAAAATAACAACGGAAAATGATAAAAATACAGAAAATAACAATATCATCAATTCCAATATTAATGACTCAAAAGAAGAAATTATCGTAAATATTAATAATTCAAAAAACACTTTCTCTGATTTATTTAATGCAATAAAAAATGATATAGAAATCTTAACTAATTCTATTAATAATATTCAACAAGATGAAACATTAAAAGAAACATTAATTAATGATATAGGAATTATTCAAACAAATATTTCTCATAAATTTGAAGAATTAAACAATAATATTAAATTTTCAGTTGATGATTTAAAATCTGAAATACAAACACAAAACATCAACAAATATATAGAATCTCTTAAATATGAAATATCAACATTAGATGAAAAAATTGAACAGTTATACAAAGATACTAACACATCAAATATAACATCTATTCAAAACATTCATACAAATATTGATTCTACAAGAGATAGTATAATAGAAAATATTGAAAAAAATAAACAAGAAATAATTAATTTAAGTAATAACATTATAAATTCCTTTAATAATACTGATGAATTGGTTACAACTCAAACATCCAATATAGTTGAAAATATTAGAGAAATTTTATTATCTTTCCAAGCAAAAGCTGAATCAACAAATCATACTTTAATTGAAAATAATCAAAACAATAATGAGAAAATTGTTGCATTAGTTTCTGCTTTATCAAATGAAATTAATCTTCTTGGCACGTCAATTGAAGATTTTTCAACAAATAATAAGCAAGAGATATTAAATAATGTCAAATACTTATCAAATTTATTAAACACAATATCAGAAGAATTTAAATCTTCACTAGAAACATCACTTAATGATGTTGAAGCTAAAATAGCTCTAATACCTAACAAAATAGACTATTCAGAACAAACGATTATACAAAAACTTGAAGAAACAAAAGATATACAAAATGAAACTCTTTCTAACATTATAAATAATTTTTACGATATTAAAGATGCAATTATAGAAAAAACAAACAGTTCTGAAAACAGCATAAATTCTGAATTGACAATCATTAAAGATAAATTTACAGAATTCAACAACAATAAACATCAAAATGACGAAATAATACAAACATTAACCAATCTAATAAATCAGACTATTGATAACATTTCTGAATCAAATAACTCTTTTAGCATTAAAATTGATGATGAAATTAATAACTTAAAAGTAATACTTAATGAAATTGATGAACACATCAACAATAATAGCAACAATATTCAAGAGAATATTTCAACAAAAATTTCATATATAGAAACAGCATTATCAGAAATTAGACATAAACAAGAATTACAAAAAATTAAAATAGAAGAACAAATAGTCCAATCTATTGAATATATAAAAAATATTATTGAAAATACAGATTCAAATACAAATGATTTATTCAGTAAAATTAACACATCAAAAGATGAAACAATAGATATTATTAAAGAATCTAAACAAGATTTATATACTACTATTGAAAATATTTCTGATCGTTCAAATAATAATTTTATTGAGCTTACATCACAATTAGAATCAATAAAAGAATTTATAAATTCTAACTTTATTCAAAATAATAAAATAAATACTGTTGAAGAAACTATCTCTAATATGGCTAATAATATTAATATTATATTAAGCCAAAATTCAACAAGAAAAGATTTAGAAGCAATAGAATCAGAACTTACAAATATAAAACAGAATTTTACAGATTTTATATCAAACAATTCTGAGGAAAAAAGCAATAATATTATTAATAAATTAACTTGCCATATAAATAATATTTACGAAGTTATAAATTCTAAATTAGTTCAACAAGAAGAATTACTTGCTTCTGAACTTAATTATATAAAAGAGAATTTTGATAATAAATCCGATTTAGAAACTCTTATAAATAACACTGAAGATTTAAAATCTCACATAAAAAATAGCACCCCTAAAATTAATGATATAAAAGATAATATTGGTTTATTATCACAAGAATTAATAAATATAAAACAGGATATAATAAACAATTCAGGCATTAATCTTGAAGAAATAAAAAATAAACTTACAGGATTATTAAATAATATCCAAATAAATTCTGATGAAATTAAAAATATCTTATCAAATAAAGAAGAAATTATAGATATTAAGAATGAAATATTTAATATTACACAAAATATAAATGATTTAGATAATAATATAAGAGAAAATAATAATCATAAACTAGAAGAAATTAAACAAGAATTTGCATATTTATCAAATATTATTAATTCTAATGCAAATGAGATCAATGATACACTATCAAATAAAGAAGATTTTGTAGATATAAAAAATCAGATATTTAAAATTAATCAGAATATAAGTAATTTAGATAATAATATAAAAGAAAATAATATTAAAAATATAGAAACTATCAAACAAGATATAGAAAATTTATCTAATATTATCAATTCTAATTCTGAGGGAATATTATCACTCCTTTCAAATAAGGACGATTTTACAAATATTCAAGACCAAATATTAAACATCACACAGAATATAGCCAACTCAGAAAATAATATAAAACAAGGAAATGCAAATTTATTTGAAGGAATAAAAGAAGAATTTGTATCTTTATCAAATAGAATTAATAATAATTCAAATGATATTATAAGCATTATTTCTAACAAAGAAGATTTTATAAATATTCAGAACAAAATATCTACTCTTATTGAAAATCTTAATGCTTTAGACAATAATATACAAAAAGATAATTCTTCTCTACTTGGTGAAATAAGAAAAGAATTTACATCTATATTAAATTTATTAAATATAAACTTTAATGAAATAAGAGATATAATAACTAACAAAGAAAATTTTGAAAATTTAGAAAATCAAATATTAAATATTTCTCAAACAATTAATGAATTAGACAACCATTTTCAAGTTAGTAGTAATACAAAATTTGAAGAAATAAAAGAAGAATTTTCATCTTTATCAAACATTATGAATTCAAATTCAAATGATATTAAAGAAATTCTTGCAAATAAATCTGATTTTGAAAACATTAATTCAGAAATCAAAAATATATTTAATGAATTAAAAACACTTGATTTAAATATTGATGAAGACACAACAAGACAACTTTCCATAATAAAAGAAGAATTTGTATCAATATCTACTGCAATTTTTACAAACACAGATAAGATAACAAATACATCTAAAGCAAATTTAAATCTTATACAAGAAAAATTTGAATATATCGCAAATTTAATTAACACATTAGAAACAGATATAAAAGAAGCAAATATAAAAGCAATTGATACAATTAAAAATGAATTACAATGCTTAGATGATATTACAAATAAAATAGAAAAAATTGATATAACAACTTCAAACATTGAAACAAATGATAAGCTAATCTTAAGTAATATTGAATCAATAGAAAACAAAATTAAAAATATAAATACAAATATTATTACGATTAGTGAAATAGATTATTCCAATGATTTAGAAACAATCAAAAATATAATATTTGAACAAAAAGATAAACTAAATTCATTAAGCACAATTAATGATATTAATAATCTACCTAAAATTGAAGATATCAATAATATACTAGAGAATAATATTTTAGAATTAGTTCAAAAATTCAATGAAAAAATTGATTCAACTTCAACAAAAGAAATAATACATAATCAACTTTTGGAATTAAAATCAGATATTATAACTCAAACAATAAAACTTCTAGATCAAATATCATTTGAAGTAGAACAAGGTGAGATTATAGATTACATCCAAGAGAAATCAAATAAATTAAATAATTCAGTCGAAGATATAAAAAATAATATCTTGACTCAAATACAAGCAGATAAAGAAGAATTATTATATCATTTAGCATCAAATGATGAGCTAAGAGTGCAATTTGATAATATTAATAAAAAACTTGATGATTTATCTGATAATTATGAATTGAATAAGGGATTTGAAAATATTCATTCAAAACTTGATTTTATTGTAGATAATTCAATATTAAAAAGTTTTGAAGATGTTCAATCAAGAATTGATTATGTTGTAGATAATACAATAGAAAAGGGCTTTGAAGATGTAAGAAGTCAAATTGAAGAAGTTAGAGATAATACAATAAAAAAAGAGTTTACTGATGTAAAAAATCAATTGGAAACATTTGCAAATAATGATGATCTACAAAAAGAATTTGCAGAAGTAAAAAAACACCTTTTAACTATTCAATCAGGAGACTCAAAAGCAGACTATACATATAGTTTACAAGATGTAGAATCTGATATTGCAAAATTAAGACTTGCAATGAAAGAACTTCAAGAAGTTTCTACCGATGAAGAATTGGATGATATAAGAAAGAAAGTTGACGATATTGTTTTAGTTGTTGGCAACATTAAAAACCAAATAGCTCAAGCTGATATGGACGAAGTATCATCAAGCATAGAAAAAATTAACGAAGACATCGTTAGTATTAGTACAAGAACAAATAAATTATTATTAACATCTGAAAATTCATCAAATTTATTAAAAGAACACTTAGAAAGTTTTAGATTGGTTATTGATGATCTAGATGTAAGAACAAGAGAACTTATAGAACACAATGATTTAAGTCATATAGAAACATCCATATCAAAGATAGAACGAACATTAATCGAGAACAAAGGATATAATAGTATTGTAAATCAATCGTTATTATCTATTGCAGAATGGGTTGATTGTGCAGGATCAACATTAACATCAATTACTAAAAAATTAGAAAAATTAGATGATATCGAAGATGTTAAAGGTATGATCCGTAGTATAGAAATGCCAACTCAATTTGACTATTCAGTATTTAATAATATTGAAGAAAAATTTAATGAACAACAAAATAGAATTAATTCATTAGAAGAAAAATTAAACAGATTAACTGAATTAGTTGAAGCAAATGATAATAGTCAAATAAATAAAAAAATAACAAGTGTAGATAAGCAATTAGCAAAATTAAATAAAAGTATTGAAAGATTAACTTCATATGTTGACGAAGAATAAAATAACAACAGAATTAAGTAAAATATTACCAAAAGATAATATTCTATCTACCTTAGAAGAATGTTACGTTTATTCTCAAGATGGTACAAATACTAGAACTTCTGACAAATTACCTGATATTGTTATTTTTCCTGAAACTATTGAAGAAATACAAAAAATAATGAAATTTGCTAATAACAATAATATTCCCGTCACAGCTCGTGGAGCAGGAACAAACTTAATTGGAGCTTGCCTTCCTGACTTTGGAGGGATTGTTATGAATTTTTCAAAAATGAATAAAATTCTAGAAATAAATAAAACAGATATGACTTCAACAGTACAACCTGGAGTTGTTATTGGGGATTTACAAAAAGAACTTGATAAAGTTGGTTTGTTTTTTCCACCAGATCCATCAAATCTTAGAGTTTCAACAATAGGTGGAGCAATCGCTCAATCAGCAGGGGGACCTAAAACATTCAAATATGGTACAACTAAAGATTATATTTTAGGACTAAAAATTGTTCTTGCAGATGGAACATTGATGAAAACAGGGGGAAATACAATTAAAAATGCAACAGGATATCCATTAACACAATTATTTATTGGAAGTGAAGGTACATTAGGGATTGTAGTTGAAGCTACTTTAAAATTAATTCCTAAACCGGAATCGACTAGAGTAATGTTAGCATATTTTGATAATATAGAAGATGCAACATTATCAGTAAATAATATAATTGATTCAAAAATATTTCCATCAACGATTGATTTTATGGATAAAAATTCGATAACAACTGTTGAAAAATTTTATCCTGCAAATCTTAAAACAGATAAAGAAGCAGCTTTAATAATTGAAATTGATGGCTCAAAAGATTCAGTAAAAACTGATGGAGATAAATTAAAAGAAATTTTACTAGCTTCAAATGCTACAGATGTAACAATATCTAACACAGAAGAAGAATATGAAAAAATATGGACAGCTCGTCGTTCTTCATTTGCAGCAGCAGCAAAATTGAGACCTGATGTTGTGACAGACGATGTAATAGTTCCTCGATCCCAACTTCCAAAACTGATTAAAGGTATTAATGAAATCTGTAGTAGATATAACCTAGAAACTTGTGTTGTAGGACATGTTGGAGATGGGAATGTTCATCCTCAAATTGCGCTCAATCTAGAAAATCCACAAGAACATCAAAATTATATCGAAGCAAAAAAAGAAATATATAATCTTACAATCTCTCTTGGTGGAACATTATCAGCTGAACATGGTATAGGCGCTGAAAAGAAACAATATTTACCGATAGCAGTTGATAACACAGCTTTAGAATATATGAAAAGAATCAAATATATTTTTGATCCTAAAAACATACTTAATCCCAATAAAATATTCTAAATATTAAGAAGTTGCATTTCTTATAAATACTGATATAATAAGACGATAGAGAATTTATATATGGGAGAAGTTGTATGGATTTGATATTAATATATTGTACTGTTCCAAACGCAAAAACAGCAAAAGAAATGGCAAATTTAATAGTAAAACATCGTTTGGCTGCTTGTGTAAGTATAACAGATAAGGTAGAGTCAATTTTTTCTTGGGATGGAGAACTATGCAAAGAGAAAGAATTATTATTATCAATTAAAACTGTAAGAAGTAATTTTGAAAGAATTAATTCTTTAATTAATGACATGCATCCTTATAATGTTCCAGAGGTAATTGCTGTCCCTGTAATTAATTGTAGTGAAGACTATATGCAATGGATTGTACACGAAACGAAATAAAACATTTAAAAAAACAAATAATTGATTTCTTTGTATCTTTAGGGATCGAAGTTCATACATCAACTAAAGCTCTTGGACATCAAGGTTTTTTTAGGCTGAATAGGATTGATATTTCAAGAGATATTAACGAGAATAGAATTATACCAACTTTATTACATGAATTTGCGCATTTCATTACTTTTAATATAAAAGCCAAATGTAATGATTTTATCCCTATTTTTAAATGTGATGATAATTATATATATGAAGAATTAATAAAAATAACTAATTTTGTTGATGAAAATTCTACGCTAGAAAAATTATATATACAGAAAGATAATATTAAAAATACAATAAAATATCACGAAAAAATTATAAAGAATAAATACCCTAATTTTAAACGAAATGAAAAATTTAAGCCATTTCTAAAACATACAAAAAACTCAGATGCGAAATATCTCTTAAAACATGATGCAATAAAAGTATTGCATTGGTTTACTTATAAAACATATTCTATAATCAATATAGAAAAAGAATTTCCAGATATGCCAGAAGAATTTATTTCTTACTTAAAACTTAAATCTTGTCAACGAAAGCAATCGTCAATTTCTCGTAAAATAAACAAGTTAAATAAATATTATAATACTCCAACAGAACTTTTTGCTAGATTTATTGAAGCGCTTTATCTCAATAAAGAAGAAGCAACAAATATAGCGCCAAAGACTTTTAAACTATTCAAAGAATTATACATTAAAAATTATTATACATATCTTAACGAGCTATTTAAAATTGTAAATATTAATATATAAAATAGCAATTTTTTGTATAAAAATGTTTTATATAAATAGTGTGTGTGTAGAATTATGACTAAAATTTTTAATCAATTTATCATAAATAATAATATTTCTACAAATAAAAAAAGTAGAAACAATTATTGTTCGCCTATGAAACACTCAGAAATAATTGATAGTTTTACCAAACAAACTAACAATATTAATTTTAATGGGACAGAGAAAAAAAATGATACTTCCAATGGCCGTTTCTTAAAGGGATTAAAAAATATCACAGACCCATATAGTGGAGTCAAGCTATTAACATTCCAAGAGATGGAACAAATTTCACAAGATTTATCGCAAATTAATAATTCACAAAAAAAAATAAGATACCTTAAAAAATATGAAAAATCTATGCTACCAATAGAGCATAATGTTTATAAATTTTTTGAATACAAAACAAAAAAAAATTATTTTGCTAGTTTTTCAAAATTATTAAAAGAACAAAAGCCATATTGCATAAAAAATTTACAACAAGAACAATCTGAAGTATTTAATAAAATAGAAGATGCAACACAAAACATCTCAAGTAAAAATAGAAAACTCATTTTAGATGAAGTCTCAGATGGCAGAAGAAGAATATTAATTGAAAATACAGATAAGCATTCTTTTAAACGTAAAGTATTTATTGAAAAACTTTTAAAGCTTCAATGCGAAGATATTTTAAACAGGACAGAAAAAGAGCTCTTAAAAAATCGAAAATTTTATGGGTTAGATGATTTAACAGAAGCACGTGAAAGGTTTGAATCTGAACCATTAAATCATGCAAAAGATGGGAAAACTCCAATTGATTTAATTATAGATTTGAAACATAAATATTTACCAGATTATAATGATGAATTTAAACCAATAGTAGAAATTGCAAGGCAACTACCGACCTCCAACACAAGCATAAATGCCTTTATAATAAAATATGCAGATAGATCTGATAAAGAAATTATAGAAAGATTATTAAATCAATCTGTTAGATCAGTAGAACACATTGAAGCTGATTCGCTTGGAGGTGAAAATGAAGCTGATAACTTTATGCTTGTTAGTAGAGCTAGAAATGAAGCAAGAGGGAACTTACCTTTAAAAGTATTTATTAAACAATATCCAGGGATTCCAAAATATACACAAAAATATATGAATGATATAGTAAACAATGGCAACAAAGGAAAACTTGCTGGATATGAATGGTATCCATATGTTTTGAAAGATAAATTAGAGTCTGTTGGCATAAAAGTTAATTTAGAAAAATATAAAATACCTACAGAAGAAGCATTTAAAACATTACCACCTCGATTGAGGAATAGATATCCAAATTATAAACAATTTATTCCTGATAGAACTGAGCCACTAAATATCAAAGCATAAAAAGAAGTTATGGATTACTCCATAACTTCTTCTTTTTGTTTGTTGATTAAATCCTGTATCTTAGAAATAATTTCATCTCCTTTTTTCTGCATATCAGAAACAATATTATCAGCTTTTTCTTGAATATCTTTTACTGTTTCATCAGTTTTATCAGCAACATCTTTTGCCATAGAACCTAACATTTCTCTTGTTTCTTCTCCAGATTGAGGAGCTAATAAAATACCAGCAATAGCACCTAAACCAGCACCTACTGCGAAACCTGCTAAAAATCTTGATATTGACATAATTTATATCTCCTTTACAAATTCATTATAATACATTAAAACTTTAAATCATTATCATATAGGTTAGTAATATATAACTATTTTCTTTTAAAAGACTTAAACATTCCAAATAATGTCCTAATTAAAACTCCAGACAAAGCAGAAGTTTTTGATAACAAAGCAACAACTATTTTAGATGTCTTACAAGATATATCATTAAACTTAGTTAAACCATAATCAGCTTTTTTCATATATTTATTAACGATATTTACAGATTCAGTAATATCAGCAAAAATTGGTTTTGCAGAAGTTTTAACAATATCAGCTGTTTGATTCATTTTAGTTAATAAAGACGATAAATCAAATAAAACTTTTACTATAAACAGCCCTACGATTATCAAAAAGCCAGCACTTGTCCAAGCTAGAAAAGTAAGCCCCTGATACAAATTTGTGGTATCCATATTAATTCTCCTTAGTTAAAATCATAATCAGTATCTTCTAATTCTTTTGCTTTACGCATTTTTTTTGATTTTAACATATTATTAAATTTTTTATATTGACGTTCTAGCTTATAACAGAATAGATCAATAGATTCAAATGCTCTTTTCTTAGCATTATTAACTTCAGGAGAATGTTTTTCAGCTAAATCACAAACAGTATTTTTTATTTTATTTCTAGCTTTATCACCTGATTGAGGAGCATATAAAACACCTGCAATAATTCCTCCAATAACACCTGCTATTAAACCTAAACCAAAACCTATTGATGTCCTCTTTTCACTCATATTTCACCTCTCAATAAATTATACCATATTTTTTAACCTTGACAACTCTTTCAATAAAACTTTTGATAACTTATAGCCCAAGAAAAATTTCTTTATTTTAGGTTTTAAGAATATTAACAAAAACCATTCAAAAGTTGAAATAATTCTATTTATTAGGAGCTTTTTCTTTGTTTTCCTTAAATTATCTGTTTTTTTCTTTATAATTAATTTTATATCAGAAAAAATATTTTCTATTTTATCTATTCTACTAACAAACCAATTATTATAATCTTCAACTTTATCTGTTAATATCAAAATATTAATGTCGATATTCAATAATACAAACACCAAAACGGCTAACAAAATTATTTGAAATATAAATACTATTGCAACTATAAAAAACATTTTTATTAATAACTTTTTTGTACTATTATATGATTATATATGTAGAGTGTAAATAATGCAAATCCACTTGGAGTACTATTTATGAAAAAAATTAAGTTCTATTTATTATTAATACTAGCAAGATTTTTATCAGTTATTATAAAAATACATGGAAAATCATCAGGAACATCATTAATTGGAATGATTACATTAAAAATAGAGCCGAATTTTTTAAAAGAAGCATCGAAATATACAAAACAAACAATTACTATAACAGGAACCAACGGGAAAACAACAACATCAGGAATACTTTCACACATTATTAAAAATGATAAACATACTGTATTAAATAATGCAAAAGGTGCTAACATGCTCTCAGGAATTGCAAACACTTTTGCATTAGGAATATCTCCATTTAAAAAGTATGATTTTGCTGTACTTGAATCAGATGAAGCATATTTATCTAAACTATATGAAAATATTGAATCAGATTACTTAGTAGTTACTAATTTATTTAGAGACCAGCTTGATAGATATGGGGAACTTAGTACAACAGCAAAAAAAATCCAAAATGCAATTGATAAAAATAGAAATATTCAATTAATACTTAATGCAGATGATCCACTAGTTGTAAACTTTAGACCTCTTGGGAATAAAAAGCCTATTTACTATGGTTTTAACAAAGTAGAATATAATAATAAAAATATAGAATCAAATGCACCAATGGAAAACCTTAATTGTCCTTGGTGTGGAGGTGAATTACAATACGAATCACGATTTTATGCTCAACAAGGACATTATTACTGTTCTTGTGGATATAGAAGACCTAAATGTAAATATTCTGCAGATGTAACTATCTATAATGATTATTCAATAATAAAAATGAACTATAATAATACAGAGTATTCATTTAAAATCCAATTATTAGGATTATATAATGCATACAATGCATTAGCAGCAATAGCAACAGCATTTGAATTAGGTATAACTGATATTCAAAAAGCAATTAATAGTTATCAATCAGCATTTGGGCGAAGTGAAATTAAAAACATTAATGGAAGAAAAGCAATAATTCAATTAATAAAAAACCCAACAGGCGCAAGTGAAGTATTAAAAACTGTAGATTTTAATTCAAATATATTAATCATAATAAATGATAATTATGCTGATGGACGTGATGTTTCCTGGTTATGGGATACAAATTTTGAGATATTACAAAACACTAATAAAACAATAATTACATCAGGAACAAGAGCATATGATATGGCTGTAAGACTAAAATATGCAGGAATAAACAATATTAAAGTAATTCAAAACATTGATGAAGCGATAAGATATGTAAGCAACAATGGTGCAGATAAGAGTAATATTACTATTTTGCCGACTTACACAGCTTTACTTCATATAAACAATAAAAAAGGAGATTAAAATGTTATTAGGAGTAAATATAGATCACGTTGCTACATTAAGAAACGCAAGAGGTGGAATTGATCCTGATGTAATATTAGCAGCAAGAATATGCAAGGATATAGGAGTTGAATCAATTACAACTCATTTAAGAGAAGACAGACGCCATATAAAAGATGATGATGTAAGAGCAATTAGATTATTACCCAAAACAAGATTAAATCTAGAAATGGCAATGACTGATGAAATGCAACAAATTGCTTTAGATATTAGACCTCATGCTGTATGTATTGTTCCTGAAAAAAGACAAGAACTTACGACAGAAGGAGGATTAGATGTTGCAGGACAAATTGACAGAGCTATTGCATTTGTAAAACCTCTTGTAGAAAAAGGAATTGAAGTTAGCATGTTTATTGACCCAGATATTACACAAGTATCAGCGGCATATAAAACTGGAGCTCAATTTATTGAACTTCACACAGGGAAATATTCAGAACACTTTGGAACAGACAAAGAAGAAGAAACTTTTCAAGATTTAAAAGGAGCTGCAACATTCGCACAATCTTTAGGTTTAAAAGTAAATGCTGGACACGGTTTAAACTATGAGAATGTAAAAAGGATGCATGAAATTCCAGATTTAGTAGAATTAAATATAGGCCATAGTATAATTGCAAGAGCAGTTTTTGTTGGGCTAGCTCAAGCAGTAAAAGAAATGAAAGAATTAGTTGAGTAACTCAACCAGTTACTTTAAGAGGAAATAATATGAACAAATCAAAAGAAGAAGTTGTAAAAGAAATGCAACTTGTTGTTGAACAAATGAAAAAAGACGATATTAATGATAATCCGGATTCTGAAAATGAATTTTTTCAATGTGATGCTTGTGGTGAAGATGCATGTTTAGCTGGTTCTATTCAATATGGAGATTATAGACTTTGTAATGATTGTGTACTTTTAGCAGAAGTAGGATTTGAACTTGGACAAATTAAAGATATTCAAGAGCTTATCGATGCAATGGAAGATAAAAGATTAGAAAGTGATTGTAATTATATAAAACAAGAAGAAAGCAGACTAAATAATTAGTTAGTTAATTAATTTTTTAAACAAAAAAGATAATATTTAACCAAATATTATCTTTTTTATATTATTTATTTTAACTTTAACTATATTTTATCAAATCCAGTATATTTTCTTAATACTTCAGGTATAACAACAGTTCCATCTGCTTGTTGGAAATTTTCAACAATTGCAGCAAATGTTCTACCAACAGCAAGACCAGAACCATTAATTGTGTGAACAAACTGAGTTTTCCCAGTTTCTTTATCTCTATATCTAATATTAGCACGTCTTGCTTGATAATCTCCAAAGTTAGAACAACTAGAAATTTCTTTATATGTATTATATGATGGCATCCAAACTTCTAAGTCATAACATTTATTTGCAGAAAATCCAATATCAGATGTACATAATGCAACTCTTCTATAAGGTAATCCTAATAATTGAAGCATTCTTTCACCATCTTGGGTAAGTTTTTCGTGTTCTTCAGCAGAAGTTTGAGGCGTACACAATTTAACCATTTCAACTTTATTAAATTGGTGAACTCTTATCAAACCTCTTGTATCTTTACCAGCAGAACCTGCTTCTCTTCTGAAACAAGGGGTATAAGCAGTCATATATTTAGGTAAATCATCCTCGGATAAAATTTCACCAGAATAAATATTTGTTACAGGAACTTCAGCTGTTGGAATTAAATATAAATCTTCATCAACACACTTATACATATCTTCTTTAAACTTAGGTAGCTGACCTGTACCTGTCATAGTAGCAGCATTTGCCATAAATGGAGGTAATATTTCTTCATAACCTTCATTTTCTGTATGTTGATCTAAGAAAAAGTTTATAATAGCACGTTCTAATCTTGCACCTTTACCTCTGTATAATGTAAATCTTGATTGTGAAAGTTTTACACCACGTTCAAAATCAACAATTTTCTTTTCTTCGCATATATCCCAATGAGCCTTATATTCAAAATTGAACTTAGTTGGTTCTCCCCATCTTGAAACCTCAACATTATAATCTTCTGTTGGGCCAATTGGAGTTGTTTCATCTGGAATATTTGGAATATGCAATAATAAATTACGTTGTGTATTATCTAACTCAACTTGTTTTTCCTCAAGTTCTTTTATCTTATCACCTAATGCTCTAACTTCTTCTTGAATTGCATCTGTATTTTCACCATTTTTTTTCATCATACCGATTTTTTGAGAATCATTTTTTCTTTTTGCTCTCAATTCATCAGCTTCTGTTTGAACCTTACGGCGTTCTTCATCTATTTTTATAACTTCATCTATCGATAAGTCAGGATTTCTTCTTTTTAATAACTCATTAATTTTTTCTGGATTTTCTCTAATAAGTTTAATATCTAACATTTTACTTCCCTTTCTTATCGCTAACTATTCCCGATACTATATTATATTAAACAAATAAGACAATCAATTAAGAAATATCATCTGGATATGAGAAAAAGTTATGTAATCCTCTTATAAATTTATTTTTGTATGTTTTTTGTTTAACAACAGGCTTATCACAATTCTTCTCACAATTTTTATTTTCTACTTTTTTAACAGTAACTGTTTTTTGAACATTATTTTCATTTTTATTACTCAATTCAATTGATCCAGCAATAATATTTTTACCTATAGCTTTTTCTAAATCAGCACGTGCAGTATTATACTCATATAAGGTATTATTATATTGCATTCTTGCATTCGCATATTGAACTTGTGCTTCTTTTAATTCGACAGGATTTCCTACGCCAACAGAATATCTGCCTGATGACAAATCATAGTTTTCTTTTGCCTGTTTAACTTGTAGCGTTGAAACAGGAATTTTATTTTTCTTTTCAACTAAATTGTAAAATGCATTTTGAATTTCTAAATATATATCATTTTGGGTCTGATGGGAAGTTGCTATTTCTTTATTATGCATTGTTTGAGCTTCTTTAATCTGATTTCTTATCAACATTCCATTAACAGTAGGGAAATTCAAATAAGCTCCTATATTATAACCGTAATTAGAAACCCAAGATTTACCCCCGATTGAATAATTCGCATCAAATTGCAATTGTGGATACCAAGCTTTTTTAGATAATTTAACATTCTGATTTGCTGTTTGAACTTTAACTTCAGCTAAATGATAATCCGGTCTTGATTTTTTAGCAATCTCAACAGCTTGTGTTAATGATAACTCACAAGGATTATATTTAAGGGTATCCATTATATTGTATTTATTCATATATGGAAGTCCCATAGCATTATTTAATTTTGCCATTGCAATATCAACAGCATTTTCAGCTTGTATTAATGTCAATTTAGCATTGCTTAAATTAACTTCTGCGATAGTGACATCTACTTTGGGATTTGTTCCTGCTTCATAGAATGCTTTTGCTTGTTCATAGAACTTTTCATATTGTTCAACAGTATCTTCTGCTACTTTTTGTTGTTCATATGCTAAAAGAACATTGTAATATGCATTTTTTACATCTCTAAGAACAGTATTAACTGTTTCAGTTAATACAATTTTATACTGTTCATTTTCTAACTTTCGAATTGTTACAGTATTTTGAGTTACACCAAAATCATACAACATTTCTGATAGTGAAATTGTTCCCAATACATAATAATTAAAAACTAAATTTCTATTGAATACATCAGATAACTGCAATTGTTTAATTCTAGTATAACCTGTTTGCCAACTAATTGAAGGAAACCAATTTGACCATGCCTGTTTAATACGATAATCCGAAGCAAATACATCTTGGATTGCTGCTTGGATTTTTGGATTATTCCCTAACGCAAATTTTAAACAATCTTCCAAATCTACATCAATATATTTAGCAACACTTCCCTCGATAACAAAATCGTCTTGCTTATTAGGCTCAACCATATTAGAATCAGGATATTCTGTTTTATCAATAGTATTGCCTATTTCTGCAGAGTATACAGAAGATGAAAATAATATTAATGATAATATGCAAGTTATAATTTTTTTCATTAAATTTACCCCTTTTTCATCTCCTTGATTTTTTCTACAAGTTTTT
This sequence comes from Candidatus Gastranaerophilales bacterium, assembly GCA_944324375.1. Taxonomy (GTDB): domain Bacteria; phylum Cyanobacteriota; class Vampirovibrionia; order Gastranaerophilales; family Gastranaerophilaceae; genus UMGS1585. The sequence goes on from CALUWB010000015.1 coordinate 28,322, forward strand.
TAATTAAATCTCCACCAAAGATTTTTACAACATTGGCTACTTTTTTAATTCCGTCAGCATAATACCATTCCTTCATAACATTAATCATTACAAAGAATGCAGGAACTAAGATACTACCAATAAATGAAACTGCCATCATACCACCAAATACAGTCATACCAATTGAATGACGACTACCAGCACCTGCTCCATGAGCAAATACTAATGGTAATAAACCTAAAATAAAAGCAATATTGGTCATCATTACAGCTCTAAATCTTAATTTTGCTGCTTCCATTGCTGCATCAATATAGTTCATTCCATCTTTTTCCATAGCATCTTTAGCAAATTCGACAATTAAAATTGCTTGCTTTGTACCTAAACCAACTAACATTACAAGTCCAATTTGAGCATAAATATCAAGCGCATATCCTGATATATATTGGAAGAATAAAGCTCCAACTAATGCAACCGGAGATATTAACATTACAGCAATTGGTAATGTCCAACTTTCATATAATGCAACCAAGAATAAATATACAAATGTTAATGCCATTGCAAGTATTGGCCCAATTTGTCCAGAAGATTGTTTTTCTTGTAAAGATGTACCAGACCAACTATACCCCATATCTTTAGGCAATAGTTTATCTGATAACATTTCCATCTCTTCCATAGCCTGCCCAGAACTTATGTTACTTCTAGGTGTTCCACTTATCATTACTGATGGGTACATATTATAACGAGTAATTGTATATGGCCCGATTACGTTTTCAGTATGAACGACAGATGTTAATGGAACCATACCCCCTTTGTTATTTTTAACATATAATTTACTCAAATCATTTGGTTTAACACGATAAGGTGCATCTGCTTGAATATAAACACGATAAACACGACCAAATTTATTGAAGTCATTAACATAAGTTGCACCTAAAAAGTTTGATAATGAATTATATATAGATGCAATATCAACCCCTTGAGCCATTGCTTTTTCTTCATCTATTACAACTTTTAATTGTGGTAAAGCTGCACTATATGTCGTAAACAATCTCTGAAACATAGGATCTTTAGATGCATCAGCCATAAACTTCTTGCTTACTTCATATAATTCTTCTGGAGATCTATCACCTTTATCTAATAGTCTGTATTCAAAACCTCCAAACATACTCATCCCTGAAATTGAGGCAGGTGGGAATGTTGCAACCGTTGCTTCTGTAAAGTTTGCAAATTCTTGACCAATTTTTCTTTGAATAGCTTCCATTGATAAAGAAGATTTTTTACGCTCTGACCATTCATCAAGCATAGATACAATTAATACAGTATTCTCACCAGAATAACCTGCAACTTCTAGCGTACTTTTTACTCCAGGAATTTTTGAGATTCTTTCTGCAACTTCAGCTCCGACTTGGTCACTTCGTGAAACAGAAGCGCCATCTGGTAATTGTAACTGAGTAAATAAAGCACCTTTATCTTCTGTAGGCAAGAAACCTTTTGGGATTATAAAGAACATAAATAAAATAAATATAAATACCCATAATAAAAACTTCAATGTTTTTTTAGGTGATGCTACAAAGTAATGAACAGTTTTCAAATATGATTCTCTAACTTTTAAGAACCAATCATCAAATTTTTGTATGAATTCAAAATCTGCTTTTTCTTCTCCACCTTTTAATATAATTGAACATAAAGCTGGAGATAAAGTTAATGCAACAAGAGTTGATAAACCAATAGATGTTGCTAAACAAAGCGCAAATTGTCTAAACATTTGACCAGTAATACCAGTCATAAATGATACTGGCACAAATACAGCCATCAAAACTAAAGAAGTTGCAACGACTGCTCCAAATACTTCATCCATTGTTACTTCAGTAGCTTCTTTAGGGGATTTACCTTCTTGAATATGTCTTTGAGTATTTTCTAATACAACAATAGCATCGTCAACTACAAGACCTACAGCTAACACTAATCCAAATAAAATCAGCAAGTTAATAGAAAAGCCAAACATTCCCATGAATATAAATACACCAATTAAAGAAACAGGTATCGCACAGAATGGAATGAATGCAGATCTGAAGCTACCTAAGAATAGATATGTAACTATACTTACTAAAATAATTGCAAGAATTATTGCATGGATTACTTCGTTAATAGATTCTCTAACAAATAGCGTATCATCATATTGTACGGCATACATAACATCACTAGGGAATCCCTTGCTTAATTCTTCCATTCTAGCTTTTACACGGTTTACAACATCAATGGAATTCGCATCCGGTAATTGTGTAATTGATATCATTGCGTTATTTGCACCTTCAACACGAGAAATAGAAGAGTATGCATTCGCGCCTAGTTCAACTCTTGCAATATCTTTTACTTTAATATTTGAGCCATCTGGATTTGCTCTAACAACGATATTTTCAAATTCTGAAACTTCTTTTAAACGCCCTTTAGTACGTAATGTATATTTTAAAACCTGAGGATCAACCATAGGTTCAACCCCTAAATCACCAGCTGGAGTTTGTACGTTTTGTGATGATATAGCACTTTGAACATCAGTTGTTGAAACTCCTAAACTTGCCATTCGCTCAGGATTAAGCCATATACGCATTGCATATTCACCAGCACCAAATATATTAACTTCTGCAACTCCTGGGATTCTGGCTAATTCGTCTTTTAAAAACAATGTTGCATAGTTAGCTAAATATAATGATTTATATGTTCCGTTAGGAGATCGTAAAGACATCATCAAACAACCTGGTCCACCTGTTGATTTCTTTACTGTTAAGCCATATCGTTTTACTTCTTCTGGTAACCTTGGAGTTACGAGCTGTAATTGGTTTTGAACATTAACCAATGCCATATCAGGATCAGTTCCTACTGCGAAATATATGGTTAATTTGTAAGAACCATTTCTTGAATCTGAAGACATGTATATCATATCTTCTACACCATTTAATTGTAATTCAACAGGTGCAGCAATAGTTGATGCTATTACGTCAGAACTTGCACCACTATATGTTGCAGATACAATAACTTGTGGTGGGGTTATTGAAGGATATTCTTCAACAGGCAAAGACTTCATTGCAATTAAACCTGCAAGAATAATTACTAATGATATAATAATTGCTAACTTTGGTCGTCTTACAAATAAATTACCAGCCATTAGTTTTTACCTCTTTTTAAAATTTTGTTTATTTTATTCTTAATTTTTTGAATAAAACCAACCTTTGCAGTTTCTTGAGTCTCAATAACTTCCTGTTCAACAATTCTTACTGGTGTTCCTGGTATAACCTTTTGAATACCACTAGTTAAAACTGTCTGTCCAATATCTAGACCCTCTGATATTAAAGAATAATCACCATCTTGACCTGAAACTTTTATATAAACAAGTTTTGGTAATTCATTTTCATCTAGAATATAAACATACTTACCTTCTTGGTTTTCCTGAACAGCTTTAGATGGAATCATTGGAACTGCTGCTTTTTTATTTGAATAAATAATAATTCTTCCAAAATCGCCTGATATCAATGCATCATCTTCATTACTAAATGTTGCACGCATTTTTATTGTACCTGTTGATTCATCAACCTTGTTATCTCTAAAATCCTGAACCCCACTATGAGAATATTTAGTTCCATCACTAAAAATATATTCTACTTTTCTATTTACATTTGGATCTCCGTCAATTTTGGTTAATGTAGAATATTGTTGCATTTCAAGTGGGAATGTTACATACATAGGACGAGTACTGTATATGGTTGTTAATGCTCCTGAATTTAATGTTACATAGTTTCCTACTGTAACTGATATAATACCTACTCTACCTGATACCGGAGCTTTAACTTTGGTATATGATAAATTTCTTAATGCATCTTGATATGCCATTTCTGCATATACAGTTTGTGCCCTATAAGCATCTCTTTGAGATACAGCATTATCATATTCAGAACGAGCAATATAATCTTTTTCAACCAATTTCTTTGCACGCATAGCTTGTTTATCGTAATACAATTGTTGTGCTCTCACTCTTTCAACATCTGCTCTTGCTCTTTCTACTGCTAATGCATATTCTCTAGGCTCTATCTCAAATAAAACCTGACCTGCATTTACATAATCACCTTCTTTAAAATAACTCTTTGTTAAATAACCATTAATTCTTGCATTTATTTGGATTTGAGATTTTGATACAACCCTTGCAGGAACCTCAAAACTTTTTTGCTTATCGGTTTTTGTAACTTTAGTTATTGTTACAGGTGGAGTTAATGTTGATTTCCTTTTTTCTTGTGCAATATGTGTCATTAATGATGTAAACAAATACCTAAAAAGTATTGCACCAAATACTACACATACAATTATTATTATTTTTTTTCTCATAACCTCTCCCAAGTATAATCCATCTTTTTAAATTATATTATAGATATTTTCAATGGCACTTTTTTAATAGTTCGTAATATTTTTATTTATAGTAGAAATATCTATGAGTAGAAATTTCTACTATGATGCCAAAAACATTTTACACGGTCAAATATTTATATTAATATTGTTATATGAAAAATATTATAAAAAATAATAATCAAAAAATAAATAAGGCAATTGATTATCTAAAAAATACAAATTTTAATAACATGCCAAATGGGAAAATACATATTGATGATGAAATATGGGCAAATTTGCAAACATATTATACAAAAGATGATGCATTATTTGAAGCTCATAGGAAATATATAGATATTCAATTTATGCTCGCTGGACAAGAAAAAATATCTGTTTGCGATTATAAAAATTGTTCAAACGAAATTCCTTATGATGAAGAAAATGATATTGAATTTTTGAACTCTAAAGAATGGAAAGATATTGAAATGCACACTGGCGATTTTTTAATTCTATATCCAGAAGATGCTCACAAACCTTCAATATCAATTAATAATGAAAAACACCATGTAAGAAAACTTGTAATTAAAGTCCCTGTAAATTAATTATTTTATTGCAGGGAAATAATACAATTCTCCATTTTCTCCACGCCATTGAATAAAGCCAGTACAAACGGTGTTATCAATATTTAAAGCTGTTACTAATGCCCAATTTCCTTGAATTGTTGTGAATCTTATTTCTTTTGGCCTATTTAGTTTCCCGATTATTTGAGATTCTTTGTCACTTCTTGAGTGTACATTTAAAACAGCTACAGGAGAATCTTTTAATAGTTTTAATCCATATTTTCGTCCATACATATTATAAAAAGTAATCCAAGGAAGGAATTGAAAATCATCTTCTTTGTATGCCCAACCATTTGATTTTAGTTTTTTATCATAAATAACCTGTACAAAATCTTCATCAATATCTGTTGCATATATAAATGCAAGTTCTTTCTTAGTTAAAAGTAATGCAAATAAATTATCAACAAAATTTGTAGAACTGATAGTTAAATATGACCATTTTTTATCAAATAAAACATTAGACTTACTATCAGGCTTTACGTATACTCTAAGGCCAGTTGTAGGTTGATATACACCTAAAGTTCCTACTGGAATATCAGAAACTTTATATGGAATTACATCTGCCCAAACCGGTATAGACACGCACAAAATCATTAATAGAGTAATAAAAACTTTTTTCATATTTTACCCCTGATATTTAATTACTCTCTAAAAGATAATTCTGCGAAAGATTTTTTCAAATTTGCCCTAACATTTGCCATTTGAACTTCAATAGTCTCATCTGTTAGTGTTGTATTTGGATCTAACATTTTGATTCTACATGCTATACTTTTAAATCCTTCTTGAACATGCTCGCCTTGATAAATATCAAACACATCACAACCATTGAATAAGTTATTATTCACACCCTTTTTAATGACTTTTTCAATTTCAGCATAAGATATATCATTAGGAATAATCATTGCTAAATCTCTTTGAACTTCTGGGAATTGTGGAAGCTTTTTGTAACGAGTAACTGTTTCATTAATATTAGCAAATACCATATCCAAATCAACTTTAAACAAGAAAGCATCTTGTTTCATTTTTAATTTATCTCTTAATTCTGGATTGATCTGTCCATAATATCCTATTACTTCAGGTTGCTTACCTAATAATAACATTACTGCTGTTCTATATGGGTGTAATGTCTTATGAGTATCTGCAAGAGGTGACTCTGCTAATGTCGCAAGTTTTATTCTCTTAGATAACCCTAATTCATCCATTAAGTTCTCAACGATACCTTTTACTGTATAGAAATCAACTTCTCCTGTTGATTGCCATTTTGAATGTTCTTTAACACCAGTTATAACACCTTCTAAAACTTGAGTTTCTTTTACTCCAGCATCTTTTTCATTTGCTACAGATACTTTATGGTATATTTTACCAAATTCATATCCCCAAAATACTTTTTGACCATTATCATAGTTGTATTTCATGCAATTTAATAAACTTGCTGCCATTGTTTGGCGAAGCATTGTATACTCCTCACTTGCTGGATACTCAACTTTTACAGCTGTTTCTGGATTATATATAATATCAAATTGTTTTAATAATGGTTCCCCAATTAAAGATGGCGTAACTAATTCATCAAGTCCTGATGATAACATAATTTCATGGATTTTTTTCTTTGTTCTTTCTTCTAATGTAATTACAGGAGTTGATGATTTATTTGGTAATGTTGGTGCAATTTTATCATAACCATTAATTCTAGCAATTTCTTCAATTAAATCAACTTCTCTTGTTACATCATTTGCTCTAAAAGATGGAACAGCAAATTTTGCTGCTAAATCATTTCCTCCTAATTTAGTAAAACCTAGTCTTTCTAAAATAGTTACACATTTAGAAGGTTCTATTGACAAGCCTAATAACTTCTTAACTTCTGAAAAACGCAAAGTAATTTCTATTGGTTCTAGCTTATTTGAACCTGTTTCTACAATACCTTCAACTTGTGCATTTGCATGTTCATTTAATAATTGCATTGCTCTCATTAAACCAGGTTTAACTGCTTCAATGTCAATACCATGTTCAAATCTTGCACTTGCATCAGAACGATAGCCAATACTTCTTGCACTTTTTCTTGTTGTAGGAGCTGGGAAATATGCTGCTTCTAATGCGATATTTTTTGTATTATCATCAATTTCTGAATTTGCACCACCAAATACACCTCCTGCACATACTGCTTCTTTTTCTGTCGCAATTAATACCGTATCAGTTGTTAATTCTCTTTCCACTTCATCTAAAGTAATTAATTTTTCTCCGTTTTCGGCTCTACGAACGCATAAATAACCATTTAATTTGTCTCTATCAAACGCATGTAAAGGTGTTCCATATTCTAATAATACATAATTAGTAATATCTACAACATTATTTATAGGACGCATTCCTGAAGCTATCAAGCGTTTTTGCATCCAATCTGGAGATGGTTTTATTACAACATTATTTAATAAACCTATTGAATAATACTTACAAATATCATAATCTTTTATTTCCACCTTAAATGCATCTGTTGAACAATCTCTAGTTGGAACAAGATAAGAAAATTTTAATGGTCTATCAAAAATTGCAGAAAGTTCTCTTGCTACACCAACAACTGATAATTGGTCGCCTCTATTTGCTGTTGGAGCAACATCTAAAATCATATCTTTTTCAAAACCTAAAACATCTTCTACATTTTGTCCAATTTCAACATCAGGAAATAATCTATTTAAAATCAATATCCCATCTTCTTCTTGATAATTTCTATCAGATACACCTAATTCATCATCAGAACAAAGCATACCTTGAGATTCAACACCTCTGATTGTTGCAGGGGTTAATGTAAACTGTTCTCCTGTTTTTCTATCTAATACATTACTACCAACTGATGCATAAGGAATTATTTGCCCTTCTTCAATATTTTGAGCTCCACAAACAACTGTTTTTAATTCTGATCCGTTATTAATAGTTACTAAATGCAATTTATCAGCATTTGGATGATTATCTATTTTTTCAATTCTTGCTGTTACTATATTTGAAAATTGAGGTTTTAATTCTTCTATACATTCAACTTCTAAACCACTCATTGTCAATTCATGAGCAATTCTTTCTACTTCTATATCTGATAAGTCAACTAATTCATTTAACCAATTTAATGAAACCTTCATAAAAACCCCTTCTTTTCTTATATATCCTTTTAAAAATAATTGTAACTCAAAGAAATAACAATGTAAAATTACACTATAAAAAGTATTGTACTTTTTTTATTTTTTATTCTACGATGAAAGTATGTTTCACGTAAAGTTTATTAATAAAAAAAGTGTAATATATTCTGATTTAATACCTGAAGTAGAACATTTCTTCACAACTAGAGAAACAGTAATTCGCTCTCAAGAAGAAAGTATGCAAGAAGCTATTAAAGAAAATTTAGAAGATATTTGTTCTTATCTTAGCATTGATAAAATGAAATTTATTTCACCTAACCAAACTCATTCTGACAATGTCAGAATTGCTAATAATGCATTAGATTCCTATCCTAATACTGATGCTTTAATATTAGATAATTATGATCAAGCAGTTTATCTTAATTTTGCAGACTGTACTCCTTTAATTTTATATGACAAAAAACATAATGTAGGAGCAATAGCACATGCAGGATGGAGAGGCACAGCTGCACAAATTGGACCTAAAACATTTGAATTAATGCAAGAAAAATACTTATCTCAACCTGAAGATTTACTCGTAGTGATTGGTCCAACAATTGCAATTTGTTGTTATTCTGTTGGAGAAGATGTATTTAATAAATTAAATAGTACAATTAATGATATCACTCCTTACTATACAACAGTCTATGATAAAATTTATGTAGATTTAAAAGGAATAAATAAACAACAATTTATTGACCTAGGAGTTAAAAGAAATAATATAGACGTATGTCCATATTGTACTAGTTGTAACAACGACATGTTCTTCTCTTATAGAAAAGAACAAGGTACAACTTCTAGGCATAGCGCAATATTAAAATTAAAAAAGAAAACTATAGAATAATAAAAAACACCTAAGAAAATATTCCTAGGTGTTTTTATTTAATTAAATTATTACTTAATTATATAATTTCATTATATGCAGATGGATTTGTTAATAAATCGTAATTAATTTCATTTTCATTATCAGCTATTGCAGCAGCGACAACAGCATCTGAAGTTACATTTATTAAAGTTCTCATCATATCTGTTAATCTTTCGATTGTAAATAAGAATGCAAATCCAGCTACTAATTGTTCAGGAGATAATCCCATTCCATTTAAGATTAATGCAATCGTAATTAATCCAGCTCCTGGAATACCTGCACAAGTACTTGATGCAATTATTGCCAACAATGCTATTTGAATAACTAAGAATGGAGTTAATGCAACACCATATGCTTGAGTTAAGAATATAACTGCTACAGTTTGCAATAAAGCTGTTCCATCCATACTTAATGTTGCACCTAAAGGTAATACGAAACTTGATACCTTATGAGATATACCTCTCTTTTCACAACAAGCAATTGTTAATGGTAATGTTGCTGAAGAACTTGCAGTACCAAATGCTACCATCATAGCTTCTGCAATTGCTGCATAAAGCATTAATATAGGAACTTTTGAAAATACCTTTAAGAATAATGGATAAACAACGAACAGTTGTAATCCAAATCCAATTGCAAGTACCAATAAATATTTTGAAATACTAGAAAATATATCAATACCAAACGAAGATACTGAAACTGCAGTCAAGGCGAAAACACCAGGAGCGGCAAAAAACATAATCCAATCAGTAACCTTCATTGTTGCTGCAAATACGGATTCAAAGAATGAGACGAT
>CALUWB010000016.1 GCA_944324375.1 Candidatus Gastranaerophilales bacterium
GAAAATGTTAATTTTGCTGCTTTAAGTGGAGTTTTACCACAAATTTCACATTGTTTTGACATAATAAATCTTCCTTTTTTCCTAGTGTAATAATAAAATACCTTAAAGATATCTATTTTACAAGTATTTTTAAAAGATTTGTTAAAAATAATTAATTTTCAACATATTCTTTTAATCTTTTACTACGATTTGGATGGCGTAATTTTCTTAAAGCTTTAGCTTCAATTTGTCTGATACGTTCTCTAGTTACACCAAATAGTTGCCCAACTTCTTCTAAAGTTCTTTGACGACCATCATCCATTCCAAAACGCAATCTTAATACATCACGTTCACGAGGTGATAACGTACATAAAACTTCTGCTAAGTCTTCTCTTAATAATTCAGATGCAACAGTTTTAATTGGAGCATCAGCTTCTTTATCTTCAATAAAATCGCCTAGTCTAGAATCTTCTTCTTTTCCGATAGGAGTTTCTAGAGAAAGAGGTTCTTGAGCAATTTTAACAATTTCTCTTAATTTAGGGATAGAAACACCCATTTCAGTAGCTAATTCTTCTTCGGTTGGTTTTCTAGATAGTTCTTGAGCTAATCGTCTTGTAACTTTTTTTAGTTTGTTAATTGTTTCAACCATATGTACTGGTATACGAATTGTTCTAGCTTGATCAGCTATAGCTCTTGTAATGGCTTGTCTAATCCACCAAGTCGCATAAGTTGAGAATTTAAATCCTCTTTCGTGATCAAATTTTTCAGCAGCACGAATTAAACCTAGGTTTCCTTCTTGGATAAGGTCTAAGAACAACATGCCACGACCTACATATTTTTTTGCAATACTTACAACTAATCTTAAGTTTGCTTGAACTAATTTTCTTTTTGCAATAGCACCAGGTGTTCCACCTTGAATAATTTTACGTGCTAATTCTATTTCTTCATTGGTTGTTAATAATTTGATTCTACCAATTTCTCTTAAATATAATCTTACTGGATCTTCAACAGCAACTCCTCTTGGAACTTCAAGAGAAGATTCAGAATCAATAATTGAAGAATCATCAGACATATAAATATCAGAAGACTTATGTTCCATTTTTGTAGTAATAATATCTTCAATATTATCAGTTGCAATGTCTTCTGTCATATAATTTGTATCTAAATCTTTATCTTCATCAAAGTCTAAAACATCAAGACTATCTTCTGCTTCAACTACACTAACGATTGATGAGTTTGGTTCTCTTTTTTGGTTCATTGATTATCTCCAGTTCTTAGCTTAATTTTATCTCTAAGTTGCATTTGTATTTTTAACGCTTCTATATCATCATTATTTACTGAGGTATATAACTTTTTTATTTCTTCTGCAGATTTAGCATCATTTAGTTGTTTAATTTTTCGAATAATTTCCCTTATTGTTTTTTCTAAACCTTCTGCTGATAAACCTTTATATGCATCTGCAAGATATATTAAATCAGTAATTATTTTAGTTGTTTCTTCGTCCTCAATAAACTCAGTATATAATTGTTCAACTAATTCCCTGACATTATTTACTACATGAGAAAATTTGTCAATTGTAGTTTTTACAATTATTAACTTTTCATCCGAGAATGCGTCTTGGGGCACCATCCCACTTAATTGAGTAAGAGTAAATGGATTTCCTTCTATTAGAAAAACGCTCAATAAATTTTTTTGTGCATTTAGATGTATTTGTGAAGAATTTGTTACATTCTTTTGCACAGTAGCCTGAATTACAGGTATATTATCGTTTACGGTAAATTTTTTCAATTCTTTTGTGAGAATTGATTCACTTACATCAAGTGTACTAGAAACAATTTTTACGTATTCGCCTTGTATGACTTTATTGTTAATTTCAGCAAGAATTGGTAAAATTTCGCTTACAAGTTGTGATTTTTCTTGAGGTGATTTTGCTTCAATTTTATGTTTAAGAATTGTATTTAGCTGAAAATCTAGTAATAATGGCGCATTTTTAATGTATTTTTTATATTCTTCAGCTCCTACAGATCGTATAAATTCATCAGGATCTTTTCCTTCAGGTGGTGAAATTACTCTGATTTCACAAGAATATTTGTCATCACTTGATTCAAGGTGACTTTCGTCAAATTGTTTTATATTTCCTAAAGATTTAAACGTATCTTTAATAATTTCGCCACCTCTATTTGTTGCATTAACACCTGCAGAATCGGTATCAAAAGATAGATATATTCTTCTTGATTTAGTAAATCTAGAAAGAAGTTTAACATGTTCAGATGTGAAAGCTGTTCCACAAGAAGCTACGCAATTTTTTATTCCATGCGCTTGTGTCGAAATCACATCGAAATAACCTTCCATAATAATAACTGCATCTTCTTTTTGTATAGAATCTTTAGCATTATATAATCCATATAATAATTTACTTTTGTTATAAATAAGTGAGTCAGCAGAATTTAAATATTTAGGGTTTTGTCCTTCATCTACTGCACGAGCTCCGAATGCAACATACTCTCCATTTTCGTTTTGGATTGGTATAATAATTCTATTTCTAAATCTATCAATCCAGCCACCTTTGTTTCCTTTAAGAATTAGTCCTGCTTTTTCAAGTACATCATCAGGAAATTTAGATTTTAGAGAATCGTATAAGTCATGAAAATGATTAGGTGCCCACCCTAGTGAAAATTCTTTTATAATATCTTCGTTGATATCTCTAGAATTTAGATATCTCATTGCTTTAGAAGCATCTTCATCTGTTTTTAGTTTTTCTTGATAAAATTCAACAGCAGCTTTGCATGCTTTTTTCATATCATCTTTAAGAGATTTTGCTTCAGGGTTTGAATGATATGTTTTTGGCATTTCAATTCCAAATTGTTCAGCTAGTTCTGCAATTATTTCTTTAAAATCTTTATTTTCTGTTTTAACAAGAAAAGTTAGAGCATCTCCACCAGCACCACAACTGAAACATTTATAAATACCTTTAGATGGACTGACACAAAATGAAGGTTTTTTATCGTTATGAAACGGACAAAGTCCCCAATAGTTTGCTCCAGATTTTTTTAGAACAACCTTTTGAGATATAACATCAACGATATCTAACCTATCCTTAATCTGTGATATAACTTCTTCGTAAGAAATAGCCATATTAATATCGTAACACTAACAAAATGTAAGGTAAAATTTTTTCATATTAAAGGTGTATAAAGTTGTAAATATAATATTTTTTAAATATAATTTTCATATGGCTTTAGAATTAAACAATTTTTTAATCGGGGATAATAAAAAACTAACTATCTTAGCAGGTCCTTGCGCAATTGAATCTCAATCTATTTTAGATGAAACTGCTGATGCATTGAAACAAATATGTCAAAAACTTGATATAAACTATGTTTTTAAATCATCTTTTGACAAAGCAAATCGTTCTTCTATAAATTCATTCAGAGGTCCTGGAATGGATAAAGGATTAGAAATGTTAAAATTGGTAAAAGATAGATATAATTTACCAATTGTTACTGATATTCATACTCCTGATCAAGCAAAACCTGTTTCAGAAGTTGCAGATATTTTACAGATACCAGCATTCTTGTGTCGTCAAACAGACTTATTGGTTGCTGCAGGCCAGACTGGTAAAATTGTTAATATTAAAAAAGGTCAATTTTTAGCACCAGAACAGATGAAATCTCTTGTTCAAAAAGTTGTTGATTCTGGTAATAATAAAATAATGCTTACAGATAGAGGCACTACATTCGGATATAACAATTTAGTTTCAGATTTTAGATCAATTATGATAATGAAAGAGTTTGGATATCCTGTTGTATTTGATGCAACTCATAGTGTTCAAATGCCAGGTTCAAATGGTGACAGCACAGGAGGCGATAGAAGATTTGTACCTTTGCTGGCAAATTGTGCAATGGCAGCAGGTGCAGATGTTTTATTCTTTGAAGTACATCCAAACCCTGATTGTGCTCTATGCGACGGACCAAACATGTTATCTTTAAAAGATGCTGAAAAAGTATTTGCTAAGTGTAAAGAAATTTTTGAGGTTGTTAGAAAATGATAGTCAAACAATTTGTTGAAGGATTTATCGCAAATAATAATTATCTGCTTATTGATGAAGAATCAAAGGAAGCAGCTCTTATTGATTGTACTGACTATATTGGCGAATTAGGTTCTGTATTAGCTGAATATGGAGCAAAATTAAAATATATTCTTTTAACTCACGGACATTTTGACCATATAATTGGTGTTCCAAAAGTAAAAAAAGAATTTAATCCAAAAGTTTATATGCATAAAGATGATAAAGATTTAGTTGATGAATCTGATGCTTTTATGATATCTGTGGGCATGCAACCTTTTGAACATCCTGAAATTGATAAGTATATAGAAGAAGGTGAAGAAATATACTTAGGCAAAACTAAAATAGATGTTATTCATTTACCTGGGCATACTCAAGGTGGTGTTGGTTATTTGGTAGATGGAATGATGTTTGCAGGTGATACAATTTTCTTAGAAAGTGTTGGGCGTACAGATTTACCTGGTGGGAATTATGCACAACTTGTCCAAACAATTAAGGATAAAATATTTACTCTTGATGGTGATACAATATTATATGTAGGTCATGGTACAAATACTACAGTTGAACACGAGAGAAAATATAACGAATTTGTATAAATTATAAAATCGAGGAAGATATGAAAGATAAATTAAACAGTATTTATGAATTAGCTAGCAAAGATATTGAAAATGCACAATCAAGTGCAGATTTAGAAGAAGTTAAGTTGAAATATTTAAGCCGTAAAGGCGAATTTAACTCTATAAAAAAAGGTTTAAAGGATTTATCTGTTGAAGATAAAAAAATTGTAGGAGCCTTAGCTAATGAAATTACTGAGAAATTAGAAACAGCTTTGAAGGAAAAATCTGAAATTTTTTATCGTAAAGAATTAGATGAAAAATTAAAACAAGAAAAAATTGATATTACATTACCTAGTAAATACATTGCTAGAGGTAAGGTTCATCCAATTACTTCAACAACAAACGAAATTGTTTCAATATTCCAAACATTAGGTTTTTCTCTTGTTCCAACAGAGTATGCTCCAGAAGTTGAAACAGAATATTATAACTTTGATATGTTGAATGTACCAAAGAACCACCCAGCTAGAGATGTTCAAGATACATTCTTTACAAAACTTGCGCCAAATACTGTTTTAAGAAGCCAAACATCTAATGCTCAGATTAGATCAATGGAAAATATGACTCCACCAATAAAAGTTATTGCACCAGGTAGAGTTTATAGAAACGAAACAGTTAATGCAAGAAAAAATAATTTCTTCCACCAAATAGAAGGTTTATATGTTGATAAAGATATAACTTTTGGGGATTTAAAAGGTGTATTGAACGAGTTTATCAGAATATATTTTGGTTCAGCACGTCCAACAAGATTTAGAAGTAGTTTCTTCCCATTTACTGAACCATCAGCTGAGGTTGATGTTCAATGTATAATGTGCCAAGGTAAAGGTTGTAGAACTTGTAGTGGTACAGGCTGGCTAGAAGTTCTTGGCTGTGGTATGGTTGATGTCAATGTATTAAAAGGTGTTGGTATTGACCCTGAAGTTTATACAGGCTTTGCATTCGGAATGGGAATTGAACGTTTATCAATGCTTAAGTATGCGATAGATGATATTCGTTTATTCTTTAATAATGATGAACGTTTCTTACAACAGTTTTAATCAATTTTACTAAGTTGATTTAAGCTTTCTTTATTATAATCAAGCGCATCTTTAGGTGCGCTTATTATGTATTGTGCTTTTTTATTGAATACGTAGCTTGCTGCTATAATAATATCTTTTTTATTTATTAATTCTATTGTATCTAGTTGTTTATTTACATAATCTACTCCATAAGGTGATAACATTCCATTGAGTAGAGTTGTATTTATATCTTTTTGTTTGTATGAAGATTCAAGAATATTTTGTTTAAGTTGTTTTTTCGCAGTTTCAACTTCTTCTTCTGTAATATTACCTTTTGCTAAAGAATTAATTTGCTGATTAATCCCATTGATAGATTTTGGGATATTAGATTTATTCTTATCTATATCAGTTTTGATTGATGCATTTATGATTTCGCTATTTCCCAAATCAATGATATTTGAATTTGTACTATAGCCTAGTTTATCTTTCTCTCGTAAGTTTTCTATTAACCTTTTATCAAGAATATTTGATAATGTTTGGAATGTAATTTTATCTTTTAAATTTCCAGATATTTTATACTTATAATATTGGCAAATATCAGCTTGATTTGTATTAGTTATGTTCGTTATAACGGTAGAATTTTTATCTTCTGTGAAAGTATTTGTTAATTTTTTATCGTCATTTAATACAGTTCCTAATTTTGAAAAATTGTTTAATACAGTGTTTTTAATTTTATTCTTAGGACCTGTTACAGCGATTGTAATTGAAGAATTTTCTATTATATCATTCCAATATTTTTTGATATTATCTGAATTAAGGTTTTCAATATTATTCAGAATCGTTTTATTGTCTGAGCAGTTACCTGCTTTATTAATAGATATATCTATTGAATTTACTGGGTTATTTAAAATATATTGCTTTGTTATGTTTTTTTTATCGTTAACTAATTCATTATCAATATCTGTATCTATATTCATAAGTGATAAAATAAAATCACATTGATTTTGAGTTTTATCAGAAATTGATTCTGTTGTTATTGTAATTCCATTATTTATGTTGATAAAAGCGTCTTGTTTCTTATCTCTTAATCCGAAATTGTTTGTATTAAGGTTTTCAAGGATTGTATTTGTTACTTCTCTACAACTTATTGGAGCATTAATTTGTTTTTGAGGTTTTATATAAATATTTATGTTTGTATTTATTGCATTTGGTTTATCATAAAAACCTACTTCGATATTGTTATTCAATTTAAAGGTTTCAATATTTTTTGAATTATAAATTCTATTGTTTGAACCAAATGAAATATTTGAATGAATTGTATTATAATTATTCTTTATTTTTTCATTCGTTGTATTTTTAGGGTGGATTACAATTATTGATGCTTTATTGGTATCAAAATATTTTTGAGTGCAATTTTTTATATCTTCTATTGTAATACTGTCAACAATTTTGTTATTATTTTGTAGTTGTTCAATATTTTTAAATTGATTTTTACCTAAGATTTCATTAAAAATACTCGGATGTTCTATATCTTCTGAGAAATTAGACTTTATATTTTCTTTTGCATTTAATAGTTCTTCTTCTGTTGGGATTGGAAAATTTGATAATTTGTTCATACAATTTTGTAAATCTTTTTCAGGATTTTCATTTTCTGATAATAAACCAACTAAAACCATATTTTTATTTGGAGTAACAGATTTTGTATCGCAGTAAATTTTACTTTTCTTTTCTGTAAATTTATTTTGATAATTATCAATGTATTCAGAAATTATTTGGAATGCAATTTTTGATTTTATATCATTGTTCTCAAATCCATCAAAGCCAATTAATCCCGTTGTAATAGAATTATTAAATTTGCTAATATAATCCTTCCTTTGAGTTTTATGTATTGGTATAAGATTTTGTGTTTTGTTATTTGGTTTATTTATTATTGAAGTATTAAAGTATTTTGCTGTTAGTTGAATTGCTTTTTCAGGATTTATATTACCTGTTATTATTGTTGTTATATTATCTGGAGTGTAATTTTTCTTATAGAAGTCTATGACATTTTCTAATCTTATTTTATCAATATCTTCCAGAGTTCCAGATACAAAATCTTTTGCACTTTCTTGAATATTATATAAATTTTTAACACTATAATGTATTTGTTTTGTAGAATCTATATCATTATACATATTTATTTCTGATTTTATTATTGATTTTTCCTTTTCAAGATTCTTGTTTGTGAAATTTGGATTTTGAATTATCTCTGCTTCTGTTTTTATTCCTTCCTCTAAATCTTTATCTTCAAATAATGGTAATTTAATAGAATAATATGTTTGTGCGAAATTTGTAAATCCGTTTAAACTTCCACCTAGTTTATTAATTGTATCAGATACTTTATCACTCCCATTTTTATCATTAAACAGCATATGTTCTGTAAGGTGGTTAATTCCTCTATTGTCTTTTGTTTCATTAATTGAACCTGTGTTAATATATGTATTAATGTAAGTAACAGGAACATTCATTGGTGCAATTAAGATTTTTTGTCCATTAGCTAATTTATAAGAATGAATTTCTTGACCGTTTTCAAGCTTATATGTTTTTAATTTAGTATACGTTTGGGGTGTATTTATGTTGTAATTGGGAGTAATTTTAGATGGTAAACTTATACCTGAACAATTATGATTATTTTCAGGTATTTGATGTGTTTGCTTAAAAGAATTAGATATTCTTAAATTATTTGATGAATCAATCCCAACTATCATATGTTTATTAAAAAACATAAAAGATAATTTTGTTGTAGGAATATAGCTGTTTTTACAAAAGTTAATATAAAAATAAAAATAATTTGTATTAAAAAATTTTTTGATTTATTAATAGACTATACACTAGACAGAAGGAATATATATGCAAATTAAAAATAATAGTGTAGGTGGACATGGAATTCCGCCTACTAAATTTAGTAGTATTTTACTTAAGGATGATATTCATTTTGGACATAAGTTTTCAACTATAAAAGAAACCCAAAAATCGATAAAATTTGGAAAGCGAACTATTGATATAGTTAGAAAGTTTTTTTATAAGAAAAAATCTGAAATGCCATTGGTTTCTGATATATTTGTAGTTAAAAATAATATAATAAAAGATAATACAAAAAATGTAACAAATAAAATAGTAGAAGGTTCTACAAGTTATAATACAAAAAAGATTTTATCTCAAAATCCAAATTCATTATCTAATGTTCAGAAGGTAGATATAAAGAAAGATTTAGATTATCAGTTGCACCACCATCAAATTTCTCAAAGAGAATATGAACAAATTAAGCGTAAAGTTAACTTTACAGGAAATAATGAAAAAAATGTTAATAGAGATGAAATGTACTCTGTATCTGAACATACAGATAATATAAATTTTGATGATATTAAAGATGTTGCTACAATTACTAAAGAAAGTACTATCTCTGACTTGGATTTAAAAACAGTAAGTTTTGATGATTTACAAGCAGTTGATATGACTAATAATCTCCCAGAAGTTCATCTCACTTCTTCTGATACTTTAATTGACCATGCTCATAATTTTCTAGAATCTTCATTGGATAATATTTCTGACAGTACAGATCATATAAAAAATGCGGTAAAAAAACTCATTGATATTATTTCAGATAATATAGATAGTTAGGTGACAAAATGAATACAATCAATCAAATTAAATTATTAAATGATAGACAAATAAATTTACAAAATAAATATGTTGGGAAGCAAGTTTATTATAAAAATATTACAAACAATAATGAATTAGTAAGCAAAAATAATAATGTAAGTTTTTGTGGTACGAAGAAAAAATTAGTATATAGAGATGATCCTTTTAATTTAGAAAATTATGGTGCATTATGGTATGCAACTGAAGAGGATAAAAAATCTTTATCTACAGTTATTGATAATATTCATCCTGAAGATATAGAAAAGTTAGTAAAAAAAGATTCATCCTTATTAATGCTAAAACAGGATTTTCAAGCAACTAATAATGGTATTAATAATGCTTATATTGCTTTTAATAATATATTGAATAAATTTAGTAATGTTTCAAATCAAGAATTGCATATTTTGAAGAATAATTTATCTTGTGAATCTGAACAATTTAGGCCTGGTCTTTGGGGAGCTTCGCAAATTATGACTAGATTAAGTAATGGGATAAATATATATTCTTTACCAAATAATACTGCTGATTCTCTTGAAAACTTAAGAACTGATCATGAACTTATTGTATCAACATTTGCTCCTTCTGTTACTAATTTGCATAATGTATATGATATTAAACTAAATTCAATTAAAGAAGTAGTTCCTTCTATTGCATCTGTTGTAAATAAACATAAAGAAATCGAAAATAAAACATTTGACACTTTATACCAGAAAGTTGATAGCAATTATAAATTTTTCAATAAAATGGATGATGATTTGTGTTCTCATTATGAAAAAATTTTAACAGATAAACTGGTAGGTAAAGGTGTTGGTAGAATGATTTTAAAACTATTAACAAATATATGATGATTAATTATATAAATAAAACAAGTAATAGAAATAGATATAATCCTACTTTTAAATCAGGGTTAACCAAAGATATGTTGTATCAAATACCTGATAATAATGTTTACATTAACAAATATTTCAAAAAAAATAATATTAATGTTGATTTTAAAAATAATAATGCGATTGCATATTGTTGTTTTCAATCATTAGAATATATAAAATTGTTGAATAAAAAGTTAGGTTCAAATTTCGGTTTACCTAATCAGATAATTGTAGAAGATTTTAATAAATTAAAAGGAAATTTAAATGATTCTTGGGGAATATGCAATCTTTTACCTACGAAGTTATATAAAAATTCTGATAAAATTGTACCAGAACGTACAGTTATGTTTAATTCAAATTTAATGTGCTATAAGGATAAAAGTTTACTAGAATATATGAATGATGTTGCAGAATTTCAAAAACAAGAGAATATAGAAAGTTCAAGTCATTTTTTGATAAAATTCATGCATGAATTTGCGCATTCAATACATGAAGAAAATTTGCAACGAAAATATTCTTCGTTAAAAGTCGTTAAAATAATTAAAGATTTTCTGAATCCAGATAATATAAGAAATTTCCAATCTCAATTTTCAAATGGTATAAGTCAAAAAATATGTAAATATGCAGCTGTCAATCCTTTTGAAACAGTTGCTTGTGATTTGTCAAAAAAAATCTTGAATCCAAGTGAAGAGAAATTTGATGTATATATGAAGGAAAACATTTTCCAAAAGATATTCAAAGAAAAAGATAAACATAATGAAAATAAAATTGATACTCTAATAAAAAATACATGGAATGGCAAAATGTTTTAATTTGTAACAAATTTTATATAAATTATCAAATTATTAAATTTAAGGTTATTATATATTTGTGTGAGGTTGTATGAATACTATTACAAATCATTATATATATTTTAAAGCAAATCCTAAAACTGGGCTTAAAATTGCTGAGGAAGCTAATAATATTAAAAATTATCAAGGTGTAAAATATTCTGCAAATTTAGTGAAACAATATGCAAAAGATAATGCTTGGGAATTTTTAAGTGTTCCGTTTTGTCCGTATCTTTGGGGGGTAAAAGGGAAAAAGCGTAACGAAAATTCTTTACATCCTTTAGCATCTCTAGGAGCAGGAGCTATCTTGGCAACATTACCTTGTTTTGAAAATATAAGAAATATAAATAAGCTTAATCCCAAATTGAAAAATACAAGTTTTTCTCAAAAAAGAACATTTATAAATGATTTTAATGATTCAAAATCTTTTAATCTAAAAAGGTCTACTATTTCAAGGCTATTAAAAAGCAAACGAAAAAGTGTTTTAAAAGATGCTACTGCTAAATTTGCTATTGGTGCAGTTGTATTGGGGGCAGCCTGTCTAGCGACAGAAGCTCTTTGTAATATTTTCTGGAAAAAGGATAAAAAATCCTAAGCCGCGATACCAAGCATATATTTATTTAGTTCGCCAAGTTGAGTAGCACCTGTTTTTTGCTCAACGGCTTGTGCCATGTCTTGTTGATTATTTTGTCCAATAGCTTGAACTGGTTGAATATTATCAACCGTTTGTTGGTTCATCATTGCACTAAATGGAGTCTCTGCGTTTTGAATTCTTTGTTCTGTGCTAGGTCCTAGAGTTTGTTTAAGTTTTTGGTATTCTGCAATCTGAAGATTTTGTCTGTCTGTTGATAATCTTCCTGTTGCTCCAACACCTAGTGATTGAAGATTTTTGATAACTTCAAGAGATTCTCTATTGTAATATGTATTGTTATTTATTGGTTTAATATAAAAATACATACTGTTCTCCTAACACTTCTATACTATTATGTTCCCATTTAATAACTTTTTTTAACGTTTTTCAAGGTATTTTGCGATATTTTTTACAATAGTTTACATATTATTTATATATTACATAAATAAAATTGGAAACATAATGTAATAAAATTGTTATTTTTAGCAATTAATATTTTTGTTTTGTTTTAAAGCAACTGTGAAAGGAGCTTGGCTATGGTAGAAGGAATAAATAATTTTAATTTAGCATCAAGTTCAAAATTTAAAGATAAAGACACAGATGATGTTCCTCCTATAGTTTTATATAATAGAAGACCAAAACAATTTGTTATGGTCTCTCCAAATGATGGTTTTGATAAACAAACTCCTGAAGATAAACCACTTATGTTAAATGTAAATGATAAATTTGTTTTATCATCAGATGAGAATGGAGAACCAAAACAGTTATTGGGAAATTCTTATGGTAATATAGGTGCCAAGTTTAATCCTAAAGCTGTAAAAAACTTTGGAGAAGAAGCTTTAAAATGGGGTAAAAGAATTTGGGCTGGATTAGAAATATATGATACTTTAGATGGTTATAGAGAAAGATTTACAAAAGATAAAGGTAAAGATATTGATATTGAATAACAAATAAAAGCTAGATTTTATAATCTAGCTTTTTTAATAATATTTCGTAATAAATACTAAATTTTAGTCAATTCTTTATATAAAAAACTCTTTATATAAGAGTAAGGAGATTAGTTATGGTAGATGGTATCAATAATTTTAATTTAGCTTCGTATTCTAGGAATGTGGATAAAACTAATAATGTTCCACCAATTGTTTTGTATAATAGACAGCCTGTTCAATTTGCATTAGCAAGTCAAGATGATAGATTTGAAAGAGCTCCTCAACAAGAACAGAGACCAATTATGATTGATCCTAATGATAGATTTGTAAAAAGGATAGATAATGAAAAACAAGATGAACAAATGTTAGGAGCTAATAATTTAAAAGCATTTATTAAACCAAGCCAAATTGATGAAGGTTTAAAAATTATCAAAAACATATATGATGGTTATGAAACTGTAGAAAAATTTAAGAATATTTAATAAAAAAGCCGGATTTTCAAATCCGGCTTTTTTATATTTATTTAACAACGATGTTGACTAGTTTTTTCGGAACAACAATTGTTTTAACAATTGTTTTGCCTTCTATTAAGTCTTTAATCTTTTGGCTTGATAGAGCAATTGATTTCAATTCATCATCATTTACCCCTGCATCAGCTTCTATTTTGTCTTTTACTTTCCCGTTGATTTGAACAACTAAAGTAATTGAGCTTGCCTTTGCTAAGTTTTCATCATATTCACACCATTTTTCATCGTGTATAGATGTTTTAGAGCCCAATTCTTTCCATATTTCATCTGCCATAAATACTGTTACTGGAGACATAAGTTTGATTAATGATGTTGTAGCAAAGCTGAATACTGCTTTATCTTCATCATTTAATTCAGATTTATTATTTCTCCAATCGTATATAGCATTAGTTAGTTCTCTGTATCTTGAAATAACTGTATTGAATTGGAAATCGTTTGCAATATCGTTAGATACTGATTTGATTGCCATATGAACTATTCTTACTAAATCATCATTTTCTTTAGATAATTTTTCAGGTAGTTTGTAATCAAGTGAAATATATTCTTGGTTGTTTGAGAATAGTTTCCAAACTCTGTTCAAGAATTTATAACAACCTTCTACGCCTGCATCAGACCAGTCAAAATCTCTTGCTGGTGGAGAGTCTGAAAGAATAAATAATCTTGCAGTATCAGCACCATAATTTTCAAATATTTCATCAGGATCAACTGTATTTCCTTTAGATTTAGACATTTTAGAACCATCTTTAAGAACCATACCTTGAGTAAGTAGGTTACTAAATGGTTCATCAAAATCTAATAGTCCTAAATCTCTAAGAGCTTTAGTAAAGAATCTTGAATATAGTAAGTGAAGAATAGCATGTTCTATACCACCTACATATTGGTCAACTGGTAACCATTTATTTACTAATTCTTTAGAGAATGGTAAGTCTTTGTTATGTGGATCAGCATATCTTAGATAGTACCAGCTAGAGCATACGAATGTATCCATTGTATCAGTTTCTCTAACTGCGTGACCTCCACATACAGGACATACAGTATCTTTGAATGTTGGAGATGTTGTAATAGGTGATTTACCAACAACAGAGAAATCAACATCTTCTGGTAATCTTACAGGTAGTTGATCTTCCGGTACTGGTTGAATACCACATTTGTCACAATATACAACAGGAATTGGTGCTCCCCAATATCTTTGACGAGAGATTAGCCAATCACGAAGTCTATATTGAGTTTTGAATTCTCCATATCCATTATCTACTGCTTTTTGTGTAATTGCTTTTTTAGCTTCTGTGTTTTTCATTCCGTTAAATTCATTTGAATTTACAAGAATACCTTCATCTGTGTATGCAGCTTCAGAACAATCACTTGGATTTTCTGGATTTTGAATAACCACCTTCATTGGAAGATTATATTTTTTAGCAAAATCATAATCTCTTGTATCGTGAGTAGGAACAGCCATTACAGCACCTGTTCCGTATTCAACAAGAGCATAATCAGCAGTCCATAGTGGGAATGTCTCTCCTGTGAATGGGTTAATACAATGAGTTCCTAATGGAACACCTGTTTTAACTCGATCTGTTGATAAACGTTCAATTTCAGTTAATCTACGAGCATTTGCTCTATATTCTTCAACTGCTTGTTTGTTTTCTTCTGTTGTTAATTTTTCAATATCTTTGTATTCAGGAGCTACAACTAGATATGTAATACCGTGAACTGTGTCAGGTCTTGTTGTATAAACAGGGATTTCCATATCTTCACCTGATGGGGCATCAATTACTTTAAATTTTAAAATTGCACCTTCAGATTTTCCAATCCAGTTAGATTGCATTGTTTTAACGTTATCTCCCCAACCTGTTAATTTGTCTAAATCTTTTAAAAGATCTTCAGCATATTCAGTAATTTTGAAGAACCATTGAGAAAGATATTTCTTTTCAACAACGCTATCACATCTCCAACATTTACCGTCAATAACTTGTTCGTTTGCTAAAACTGTTCCACATTTTTCGCACCAGTTTACAGCAGCTTCTTTTTTATATGCAAGTCCTTTTTTATATAATTGTAAGAATATCCATTGAGTCCATCTGTAGTAATCTTCTTTACAAGTAGTTACTTCTCTGTCCCAATCGTATGATATTCCAAGCCTTTTCAATTGACCTGTCATATAGGCTATATTTTCATCAGTCCAAACAGCAGGATTTGCTCCGTGTTGCATCGCTGCGTTTTCTGCAGGCAGACCAAAACTATCCCAACCTATTGGATGAAGTACATTAAATCCGTTTAGTTTTTTGTATCTTGCAATAACGTCTGTTATTGTATAGTTTCTAACATGTCCCATGTGTAGTTTCCCTGATGGATATGGGAACATTGATAGTGCAAAGTATTTAGGTTTATCTACATCATCATAAGTTTTGAAAACATCGTTTTCTTCATAATACTTTTGCCATCTTTTTTCTAATTCTTGAGGAAAATAATTTTCGTTCATTTAAAAACTCCCTTGCTATATATGAAAATATTATATCACAAGGGCATCAAAACTATGAAAATGTAACTTTATTTAAACAAAAACAGACTCCTAAAATTTAGAAGTCTGTTTTTTGTGTTGTTATTTAAATTTCAATTAAGAAATTCTTCCCGGGATAACAACTCCACCTTTAAGGTTCTTTTTGTAGAATTCAACGTGTGGTTGAAGAACACTATCAAGAACTTCTGGTAATTGTTTTCCAGTCATAACAGCTTGAACAATTTCTTGGTAAACTGTTGCGTATGCTCTTAATTGAGTTAGAGCACCTGCAGCTGCTGGAGTAAGTCCAAGAGCTGAAGTTTCAACATCTTCTCTGAAGAATGCTCCAGATACTTCATAAGATTTTGTTAAAGCTCCGATATATGCTTCAGCGTTTTCTGAACATACACCTTTATCAGAAGGAACTGTTAAAGCGAAAACAAGTTTGTTTGCTGGGTTAAAGTGAGCTTCTGCAGAGTGGTGCATAGCATCAGGAACTTTTGCAACTTGTTTTAATGTATCTTTAACAGATTCGTTTTGCATTTGAGCATGCCAGTAAACTGTATTTTCAAACATAGAACCCATATATTGGTGAACAGAAGCTTCAATACCGTTAAGTTTAGCATCTGCCCAGAAAATACCTTCTTTTAAAGCATCATTAGCTTCAAGGTCAGCAGTTAAAGAAAGAGTAGAGATTTCTTGAGCTGCGTTAAGCATAGAAATCATATCTTCTTTTTTCATACCTGCATAGATTAAAGTGAATAATGCGTGATCATCAAAAGCTGAGAATCTTCCACCTACATCATCGTGAATAAATAGGTCGCCAATCCAGTTTTGTTCAATAGAAGTTCTTCTTAATTCACTTTTTTCACTATTACCGTCAGTTACAGCGATGAAGTGTTTAGCAGCAGATTTTTTAGCTTCTTCTTCTGATTGACCTTGAGATTTATACGCATCAATAAGCATTTGTTGAACTCTTAAGAAACCATCTTTTGTTTCAAAAGTAGAACCTGATTTAGAAGCAATCATAAAGTTTGATGTTGTAACATCATGGTTTAATCTTGTTAAAAATCTTTCTAAACTTATAGAATCAACATCTGAATAGAATTCAACTTTATCGTGGCAAATGTTCAAACCGTTGATAGCTAACATATGTTCAACTGTGTGTTTAGATCCACCAATCCCCATAACACTAAGTTTAGTAGCATTAGTTTGTTTTTTGAAGTTTTCAACCATTTCATAAAGTTCATCTACTCTTTTTAATTGTTCTTGAGGTAGATTAACCCAGTTTAAGAAATGACCTTGTTTGTTTGCACGTGAAGTGAATTCACTAACAAATTCAGATACTTTTGAAGAATATTTACTAAAATCAATACCTGAAAAAGTTGTTTTAATTTCTGACATTTTTGTTACCATAATTCCCTCTTTTTCTTTAAAAGTTAACAATAGCATTTTAATATAAAAGTATTTTTATTTAAACAAGCAAAAAATAAATTTATAGTTTTTATAAAATATATGTCGATATTTGCAGATATAAAAAAATATAAATTAATAAAACAATGTTTGGAGTATATATGTTATAGACACCCAAAGTCTAATCTTTATAATCTTTCAAGTAGAGATGGGAAGTTTGTAGGACGAATGGTTGCAATGCCTGAATATATTCCTGATGGAATGCTTTATAATCCTAAAAAATCAAATTATTATTCTCTCTATATAAAACGTTTGTTTATAGAACGAGATTTTCGAGGAAAAGGAGCAGGAAAAGCATTATTAAATATTGCAGCAAAAGATAGTTATAGAAGACAATGTGATGGAAATGTTCATTTAATCGCTCAAGCTTTAGAGGCAGGAGGAGCTCCTCCACAACCATTTTATAGAAAGTATGGGTTTGATTCTCAAAACAAAACTCATATGGAAGCTGTTGATGAATTTATTACAAATGGAACGCCATTGCCTAAATATAGATGGACAACACCAATGTATTTAGTAAAAAAGAAATAAGCCTTGAAAAAAAATCTTTATTTGATAGTATGGAGGGGTAAAAAGAATATAAGCGCATGTAGCCCAGCTGGCCTGTTGAATCTTTTACGAAGTAAAAGTTCAACAAAATAGAGAAAATAAGCTCTATCCAGCAGAGGTGAAACGAAGAAACTAATTAAGCGCGTGTAGCCCAGCTGGATAGAGCGTTTGGCTACGAACCAAAAGGTCGGGGGTTCGAATCCCTCCACGCGTACCATAAAAATAGAGATAACATTAGTTATCTCTATTTTTATTTAGTGTGTATTGGGATGAGAACCTCAAAGCGTAAGCTTTGTTAAGGTTCGAGCGCGAGTGAGCTGAGGGCGAAGGTTTTTTCTTTGGAGCAAGTATAGCTTGCGAAAAGAAAAACCGTAGACCCGTTAAACGCGAACGAGCAAGACAATCCCTCCACGCGTACCATTTAAAAGACTTCCTTTTGGGAGTCTTTTTTTCGTGTCGGGAACTCACCCCCGCCCGTCGGGGGTTCTTACCTCTCGCAAAATAATACTTAATTATTTTGCTCGGCAGAGTCTCCACGGTACCATTTAAAAGACTTCCTTCGGGTAGTCTTTTTTTGTGTCGGGAACTCACTCCTGACCGTCAGGGGAAGTTTTCTTGAAACGATATTAATGATTTAGAAAAATAGTTGCATGATAGCTACTGATTAGCAAATAAAAAAGTTGGATTTATTATTCCAACTTATAGCTAAAATTTTGTTTCTGATTTTGATAATATTTCCGTTTTTGAATATTTAATATCTCCTTTTAATGAATATATATTGATTGGTAGATATTCTTTTAAAGGTGTGAGATGAGATTTAAGTTTATTCTCTTTTATTGTTTGTGTTTTTTTTCTTGTTGCAAAATCTTTTTCTTCAATAATTCGTGTGAAACTTTTTATTACTAGTTTATCTTCTTCAGGTGTTTTTCCTGCCACATATACAGTTTTATTTAATGTTTTTGTAAGTTTTGAATATATTGGTTTTATTTTTTTATTAAAAATAGTTACTGCAACAAATTTTACCCCTTTAGAACTACCTTTTGTTAGTGTTCCAAGATATTCATCTTTCGGAGTGTAAAAATGTACTGTATTTTTACACACTTTTTTAGATACAGCATTGTTTTCTCTTAAATATTTTGCAATAGGTGATATTTTCATGGTTTGAATTTTATCATTATTTTTATTTTTTGTCTAAGATTTTTTTACAATTCTTCGTGTAACAATTAAAAATACCCCAAGAAGAATTAATATTACACCAGAAATTATTCTGAGAGTAAGTTCTTCATGGAAAACTAAAACCCCAAAGAATATTGCAGTTAAAGGTTCTAATGCTCCAAGAATAGCGGTAGTTGTTGAACCGATTAGTTTGATTGATATATTTATTGTTTCTATTGATATAATTGTTGGGAAAATAGCTAGTCCAATTGGTAATAGCCATAAAATAGGTTTATCTATTATTTGTAAATTTTCGTGGAATCTTAAATTATAAACATATACCAATAGTCCAAAAAATATAATATAAAAACTCATTTTAGAATGATTTATATGCTGAATAGTTTTAATTTTTTTTACTCCAACAATATAAATGGCATATAAAAGGGCCGATAAAAATACAACAAAAACACCGTGAGGATTTAGAGTCGTACCAGTCTTTCCGTTATACAATAAACCAATTCCCGTAGATGTTAATAATATTGAGATTATTGTAGTTTTAGTGATTTTTTCTTTAAAAAATAATGACATAATTATTGCAACTAAAACAGGATAAATAAACAAAATAGTACATGCAATTCCTGCATCAATATATTTAAAAGCATCAAATAATGTTAATGATGATAGTGAAAAAAATATCCCAAGAATCATTAAAGGGAATAATTCTTTTAATGAAATATTAAGAGATACTTTTTTAACGAAATGAAGCCACAATCCGTAAATAACAACAGCAAATGCATATCTGTAAAATAGTACCGAGTTTGCACCTATTCCAACAGCATACAATGGAAGTGCAAATAATGGATTTGTTCCATAACTTGTTGATGCAATTATTCCGTTAATAGTTCCAATTAGTTTTCGTTTCATTGTTTATTATTCCTTTTAATTCAATTGTATAAAAAAAATAATAAATTTATCTAGCCTATTTGTTTATTGTTTTTTTATAAATCAAGCATAAAATATAAATTGTTATAGGAGATAATTAAATGAAAACAAAATTAGTTTATTGGGATGATAATTTATATATAAAAATTCCAAAAGAGTATTTAAAACAACTTGGTTGGGAGCAAGGTGAATGTTTAAATATAGATTTAGATTTTGCTTTTACAAAACTAGAAATATATAAAACAGAAGATGACGAGCAAGAAGTTTTAGATGTTGAAGCTGATGAAGATGAAGATTAATTCATCAGCTTCAAATTTTATGACATTGAATTTTTATACAAATCTTTAATTGATTTTAATTTTTTTGAAATATATTCAAAAGGATTTGCTTCATCCTTTTTTAAATTCACCATATGATAGGTTTCAAAAGAATTTTCTGCAGAATTAAACTTTGCATTATGAGAAATTGTAACTCTATCATTATTTAGAGTATTCACACTAAAATTAATTTTATCACTTCGTGTTCCTATTTTTTCTCCCATTTTAGTTAAAGTTTTTATTTCTTCTTTTGATAATAGATTATTATTAGATTTAATAATTGTTGTTGCTCTAAATTTAGTGTTGTTGTTTCCATGAATATTCATACTTACTCCTTAAGATTGTCAGTATATTAAATAAAAGTATAGTATAAACCCATGGATATTATCATATTGTAGCTGTTAATTATTTACAAAAATTTTAAAATATTAAAAAGGAGGTCTATATGATGTACTTATACTTTTTTGTCAAATGGTTAGTTTTATCTTTAATTCTAATGTTTACTGCTTGGTTAGTACCAGGAATTGAAGTAAAGAATTTAGGTTCAGCATTTCTTGCAGCAGCAGTTATAGGTTTGTTAAATACATTTATTAAGCCGTTATTATTAATGATTAATTTACCTACAAATCCAATAATTATAACAGTATTAGCTCTTGTTGTTAACGCTTTATTACTACTATTTGCAAGTTATATCGTTCCAGGTTTCAAAATCAACGGTTTTTTACCTGCAGTTGTAGGGGTAGTTGTAATGACTATTGTTACAGTATTAATTAGTATGATTTAATCTGTACATTTATAGTATCATTTTTATATGCAATATTATTATGAATATGATACAGAACTTGGCTTAATGAGCATAATAGAAGAAAAAAATAAAATTATAGAGCTATCTATAAACAAAACAATAAAAGATGCTCAAAAAGTAGAAACCAACTTAATAAATCAAACATATAAAGAAATTCAAGAATATTTAAATGGTAAAAGAATAAAGTTTGATATTCCAATATTAATTAGAGGAACAGAGTTCCAGAAAAAAGTTTGGAAAAAACTTATCTCTGTTCCTTATGGTGAGGTTGTAAGTTATAAATTTATAGCAACACAATTAGGAAATCCAAATTCATCGAGAGCTGTAGGAAATGCTTGTAATAAAAATCCCTTGTTAATTATAGTTCCTTGTCATAGAATTTTAGGTAGTGATAAATCTTTAAAAGGTTTTGCTGCAGGGATAGGTATTAAAGAAAAATTACTAAAATTAGAGGCTAAAGTATGTATGAAGAATTAGAAAAAATTAAAGAAAAATGCTTAGCTTGTCAGAAATGTTCTTTATCAAATAGTCGTAATAAAGTAGTTTTTTCAGGAGGTATTCCTAATTCAAAATTAATGCTAATAGGAGAAGCACCCGGATATTGGGAAGATCAAAAGGGAGTCCCATTTGTTGGTAAAGCAGGGCAGTTATTAGATAAAATATTCGAATGTGTTGGACTATCTAGAGAAAAAGATGTTTATATATGTAATACTATAAAATGTCGCCCTCCAGAAAATAGAAACCCTCTTCCTGAAGAAAAACTGGCGTGTGAGGAATATTTAAAAGCTCAAATTGATATTCTAAAACCTAGAATAATTCTAGTTTGTGGAAATATTGCTTTAAATACGATGTTACCCAATGAAAGAGGAATAACTCGTGCTAGAGGAAAATGGTTTGATGGACCTTATGAATCGAAAATGATGCCAATTTTTCACCCATCATATCTACTAAGAAATGATTCAAGAGAAAAAGGTTCTCCTAAGTGGCTAATGTGGCAAGATATAAAAGAAATAAAAAAAGAATATGATAAACTTAATTAAATAAATTTACTTAATGTATTCATTAACTCAAATTTATTTTTAAAACCTGAAAATTTACTAACGATTTCCCCATTTTTAAATAATATAAATGTAGGAAATCCCATAACACCATATTTGTTTACTAAAGATGGACTTTTATCTCCATCAACTTTCCCAAACCATATATCAGGAAGTTCTTTTAATACTTCATTTTGTTTTGTACAATAACTACACCATTTTGCAGAAAATATAATAAGTTTAAGTCCTTTAGATGTTTGTTCTTCAAAATTTTTTTCATCAATATCTACAATCATAATAACCTCTCTAACCTATATTAATAAATAATCAATAAAAAACATTCCCCAAATTGATATAAGAAATTGTAACAAGTTTGTTACAAAAAAGATTTAAAAAAGCAATTATTTACTTTATATATACTTTTTATATATAAGGGTTCAAAATTAGGACAGAGGAATACAATTAAATAAAGGGGTATAATAATATGGCAATTGGGGCACGCGATTTTATTGACAAGCTATTAGTAGAAAAATATGCAAAAGAAAAGGTTGATAACCATGATAATTTAGAATCAAAATTTACACCTGATGAGGTTATGGATGTTATGAGTGTTGCATCGCATAACGCAATTAATTATCTTAAATTATCTCAAAAACTAGCTGTAGTTTGCTATGCCGTAAATTCAAAAGCAGCAAAATACTCGCCTATGGTTTTAGCATAGTACAGATACACCTTGCAATAAGTGTTAATTCTACACTT
The DNA here is from genome assembly GCA_944324375.1 of Candidatus Gastranaerophilales bacterium. Lineage (GTDB taxonomy): Bacteria > Cyanobacteriota > Vampirovibrionia > Gastranaerophilales > Gastranaerophilaceae > UMGS1585. The sequence goes on from CALUWB010000016.1 coordinate 22,659, forward strand.
TAGTTGTGCCTAATTCTTGTATTAAGCTATTTAATTTTTTTACCATTACATCTTTGTAAATGTCTGCATTAAGTTCTGATTTTGCCTCAAATCTTAAAGTAAATACAGGTTCAGTATTACTTTGTCTAACAAGAGCAAAGCCCCCGTCAAAAACAATTCGCATACCATCAAGAGTAATTACATCTTTAATTTCATCGCCAAATGCATTTTTATTTTCTTTAACAAATTTTTCGAACTCTGCAAGAACAGGTTTCTTTAATTCATTTGGACATGGAAGTCTTAATTCCGGTGAAGAGTATACTGTATTAAATGGAGCTAACAAATCTTCTATAACAAAATTAGGATTTTGGATTTTTTGTTTTGCAATAATTTCAATTATTCTACAACCAGCATATATCGCATCATCAAATCCATAGTATCTATCTTTAAAGAATGTATGCCCACTCATTTCACCAGCTAAAACAGCTCCTGTTTCTTTCATTTTACCTTTGATATAACCGTGTCCAGTTTTACACATAACAGCTTGTCCACCAAGTTTGTTTATTGTATCAAATAGAACTTGAGAACATTTTACTTCAGAAACAACTACAGGAGAGATATTTTTCTTTTTGTATTGTTCGATTACATCCATTGCATATATTAGTAGTAGTTTATCTCCCGTTAAATGATTTCCTTGCGAGTCAACAATACCTATTCTGTCACTGTCTCCATCAAATGCAATTCCTAGATCAGCTTTTTCAGAAACAACAGCTTTTTTTAAATCTTCTAAATTTTTAGGGTCGCTAGGGTTTGGGTGGTGGTTAGGGAATCGACCATCTGGAGTTGAAAATAATTCAATAACTTTACATCCAAGTTCTCTATATAGTTGAGGTCCTACAATTCCACCAGTAGCATTTCCACTATCAACAACTACTTTAATATTTCCATGGATTAGTCGAGCAAGACTAGAAAATTCTCCTCTCATAGCAGTTATGTAATCTGGAATTAAATCATATTCTTTTAGTTGCCCTTCTTTTGATAATTGAGATTTAATTCTATATTCTGCTTCTGTTAGTGCTTTTACATCTTTTATTTGTTCTTCATTAAGTGTTTGATGGTTATGTGTCATTTTTAAGCCGTTGTATTGACTAGGATTATGGCTTGCTGTGACAATTAATCCACCTAGAACTGAACGATTATCAGTAATAAATCTTGGAAGTCCAACAACTTCTGAGTAATACCCAATAGGAGTAGGTGCTAATCCTAAATCAACTACATTGGCACTAGTTGAACGAATCCCTTTAATTAAAGCTTCTGATAAAGATGGTGAATGTGTTCTTGCATCACGGCAAACTGTAACCCATATATTATGAGATTCTTCACCTGATTTATTAATAAGATATCTTATAAATGCTCGTCCTGTATAGAAATATAATTCTTCTGTAATATCTTCACCATAAATCCCACGAATATCATTTTTTCCGAATGCTGTTAAAGGTAACATATTATTCTCCTGTATTTACCAATTTATCCCTTTTAAGTATAATTTAGTATAAATATGGATAACTTTCAATCAAACATTAACAAAAATGATAAGTTAACTGCAATGATTTTTATTCTGCCTGCAGTTTTAGGAACTTTGATTTTTATTGTTATTCCTGTTATTTTTTCTTTCTCTTTGAGTTTTGTTAATTGGGATTTATTATCACCAATAACTTTTGCAGGGGTAAATAATTATAAGGATGTATTAACAGATAAAACATTTTTACAGGTTTTATCAAATACATTTGTTTTTGCAATTTCAACATCTGTGTTTTCGGTTATAATTCCTCTTGTTCTGGCATGTATTTTGAATAGCAAAATAAGAGGGAGTAATTTTTATAAAACAGCTTATTTCTTACCATTTATCACACCAATGATTGTAATTGCAATTGTGTGGCAATGGATATTTGACCCTAATATTGGATTATTAAATCAATTATTTCATTTAAATATTAAATGGCTATATGATGCTCGTTATGCCATGCCTGCATTAATTGCTGTATCTGTTTGGAAATTGATAGGATACAATATGATAATATTTTTGTCAGGTCTATCTGCAATAAATCAAGAGGTGTTAGAGGCTGCAAAAATAGATGGTGCAAATTCTTGGCAGACATTCAAGAATGTTACAGTTCCACTATTAAGTCCAACAATATTTTTTGTAATTGTAATCACATCAATATCATCTTTTCAGGTTTTTGATTTGATTTATATAATGACCGAAGGTGGGCCGAATAACAGCACAATGGTTTTAGTATATTCAATATATAAATATGCATTTGAATTCTTTGATGTTGGAAAAGCAAGTGCTATTGCTTATATATTATTTGCGATAATATTTGTCCTTGTACTATTTCAATGGAAGCTTCGTAAAAAAATGGTTTATAACGAAGCAGAATAATTATGTTAATTATTCTGCTTTTATTATTCTATGCGATTTCAAGAGCATTTTTAAATTCATTTTGTAAACATTTGCTAACTTCATCGCTATTATCTTGTTTAGTCCATGGAGTAATTATTCTATCAAATAAATCTTTTTTATCATTAGAGCCTGTATCACCCCAGTGTTCTTTACAACTTGTCCCAAAGTCATATCTGGTATCTCCAAGATGTGGATGATTATTAAATTGTAAAGTATACGTATCATCTCCTGATGTTTTATTTTTTAGTTTAATTCTTATTGAACGAGAATCATCAGCCGACCAATCATACCCTTTGTTTAAATCAGCAACTTTACCGTGTATAACTTTAGATTCAATAGGAGAACTTTCAGGATAAATATATGTAATAGTTTGGTAGCCATTTTTGTTATTTTTAACATTTATTTTATATCCTTGTTTTTCAAGAGCTTCAAATTCTTTTGCAAATTCTGGATTTATATATGCATCTCTAGCTCTTGCTGTTGGAAATTTATGTTCAAATAATGCTTGAGTTCTTGAAATTGGTTTTGCATCCCAATCGATAGATGTATATGGATTGTTTTTTATAGTAGAATTTTCCTGAGCTTTTAATTTTTCTACTCTATCAATCATTGCTTGAGCGTTACGCTTTGCTGGAGTTTCTTTAATATGAATATGTTCTACACTATTAAAACCTTCTTGAAATGCTTTTTTAGCGGCTTTACGAGCTGCAATTCCTTTATGTATTAATACACCACCGATAACAATCGCAGCTGCTGCTGTTGCCCCAATCATTAATTTAGCAGCATTACTCTTTTGAGAATCCACTTCTTTAGTAATTTCTCCTTTTTTCTGAGTTATTATTTTTTCTGATGGTTTTGCTTGTGTGGCAGCAGTACTTTTAAAACTTACACTATTCATAGAACCTCCTATAATTCAATTATGTTTTTGTTTACATAATATATAAAATCTATAAATCTTATTAATTGCTATAAATATTGGCTTTGTAAATAATTTGTTACATTAAATAGCCATATTAATATCCAAACAGTTGATTAAGTTAAATGGAGATATACAGTAAGTTATAGTTTATGAAATACCAAAAATTAATAAATACAAATATAAAAAATATAAGAGTTTCAAATAATCTAACACAAGAAGAATTTGCTGAAAAAATAGGTATAAGTATACAAGGGTTATCTAATATTGAAAGAAACAGATATCAACCAAGTGCTGAAACAATTGATAAAATATGTTCTGCATTTGATATTACACCTGCAGAGTTACTTGTATCTCCAAATCAACAAAATGAAGATATTTTATCAAATATTATTACCTTATTATCTCAATGTCCCAAAAGAAAATTAGTAAAAATTTATAATATTATCTCATTACTTATAAAATTATAATAGGATCATTCTATACAAATCTTAAAGAACCCCTTGAAATTCTTTTATCTTTTGTATACGATTGAAATGAGCGGTGTGGACTCGCTAATTTTGTACTAGACAATAAATATAAAGGAATAGCAAAAATGAATCCTATTATTAAAGAATTAGAAGAACAATATAAGAAAAGTGATATTCCTGCTATAAATCCTGGTGATACAGTAAAAGTATTCGTTAGAATTGTAGAAGGAAACAAAGAAAGAATTCAGGCTTTCGAAGGTACTGTAATTAAAGAACACGGTGCAGGAATCAACAAAACTATTACAGTTAGAAAAGTATTCCAAGGTATTGGTGTAGAAAGAGTATTCTTACTAAACTCACCAAGAATCGACAAAATCACAGTTTTAAGACGTGGTGATGTTAGACGTTCTAAATTATACTACTTAAGAGAACGTTCAGGTAAAGCTACACGTATCAGAGAAAAAATTGAAAAAAGATAAGTTACACATACATTGGTATCCGGGACATATTGCGAAAGCTGAAAGAGCCCTCAAAGAGAAATTAAATCTCGTTGATGTTGTTATTGAAGTATTAGATGCCCGTCTTCCAATGAGTAGCAGTTATAATGACATAAAGAAGCTTTTGGGAGATAAACCAAGGCTTCTTTTGTTAAATAAATCCGATTTAGTTGAAAAAGATGAACTTAAATCTTGGGTTAAACTCATTGAAGAACAAACAGGTTGTCCTGTTTTGGCAGTCGATACAAAATCTTTCAAATGTATGCCTCAGATAGAAAAAATAGTACAAAAATTAAGCGAACCTAGGATTCAAGCTATGATGGCAAAAGGTTTGCTAAGGCGTCCTGCAAGAGTTGTTGTTGTAGGACTACCTAATGTTGGAAAATCCAGTATAATTAACAAATTAACACGCTCAACAAAAACAAAAGTTGGTGCGAAGGCAGGAGTTACAAGACAACAACAATGGGTTAGAATTAATCCTAATATAGATTTATTGGATACCCCGGGAATTATTCCTATGAAGCAAGAAGATCAAATGAAAGCTAAAAAGTTAGCATTTGTTAATTCTGTTTCAGAAAATGCTTATTCTACAGAAATTGTCGCTAAAGAATTATTAGATATAGTATCAAATAATGAAAAATATGCTCAAGCATTTAAAGATTTCTACAAAGTTGATGAACTTACTATTGATAAAATTGCACTAAAACGTAATTGGATTAGAAAAGGTAAAGTAAAAGTAGATGAAGAAAATGTACAATCTACTTTTGAACCTGATTCAGAACGTTGTGCTCATTATATAATGAAAGATTTTAGAGATGGTAAAATAGGGAAGTTTATTTTAGATAATATAGAAGATTATAAAATTTAATTTTTATAATTCATTATTATCTTAACGTAAACAATTCTATATCTTTGATATTTATTGAGTTATTATTTACACCACCCCATATTAATACTCTACCATCGTTTAAGGTTTCTGAATTATGAGCATATCTTGGGATATTAAGTTTATGATTTACTCTGTAGAATTTATTAGTAGAATTATCATATATTTGAGCTGTATTTAATACTTTATACCCCATATTAGTCCCTCTGCCAATTCTTCCTCCTGTAATAAGAATTCTGCCATCTTTTAATTGGGTAATATTATATGCGTCCATTTTGTGTTTTTTACTACCACATTGGAGGTCTTGAATTTTATTCGTATTAGGATCAAAAATTCCAATATAAGTGAATGGATAATAAGTTTCTTTATTAAGAAAATCATAACATTCCGTTCCATATCCATCATCTTCTAAGTATTTTCTGGTACATAGAATAAATATTTTACCATTTTTAAGTAAAAACGCTTTTGAATTAATATCATGTGAGGTAGTACTAAATCCGATATCAATATTTGTTGATTTTTTGTTTTGTAAATCATAAATTTCAGGCTCTTTAGAATCTCCCCCGATTAATAATATTTTATTATTTTTCAATAGAAATGAAGAATGGGAACGATGAAAATTATTCATATCAGGTAATTTTTGAAAAGTATTATTTTTTATATCATATAATTGAACTGCTTTACATTCTCCTTCTCCTCCGGTAATGAATAATTTATTGTCAGGTAATTCTAAAATTGAACCTGTATAATTTGGATTCGGAATTATTGAAGTTAATTTAGTTGTATTATTTGATGGATTATAGATAATACCTCTCAAATTTTTATTTTGATTTGGATAATTAGCACCTATTATAAAAACATTCCCATTTTTTAATGCTTTTGTTTGAATATCAGAGTATCTTGGGTTTTCAATAATACCTGTGACTTCTTTTTGTTTTGTAAAAGGATTATAGATATAATATTCTATTTGTTTATTATGGTTTATATCTGTAACAAATAATTTATTATTATTTAGTACAATAATATTTGAAGTAAAAATGTTTGCTTCTATCTGTGCTAATTTTTCAAATTTTCCATTAACAGTATTATGTCCAAACCATATTAGAGAAAACAAAATAATAATTGTTGTGCATATTATTGTTATAGGTTTTTGTATTATATCTTTTAGTTTTTTAGATATTGTTTTAATATCAACTAATTTAGTTAATTTTAAAGTTAACATATTAAATAAATTTAGAATCGTAAAAGAAATAAAAATCCTAAGAAAAATTTTACCAATTAAGAGTATTATTATTTTATTAGCTTTTAGTATTAATTCTGCCATACCAAAAGGTGTAATCGCTATTAATAATAGGATTATTAAATCTCTTAATAAAAAAATAGTGGTATATGATATTATAAATTCTATTTGAAATTTTTTATTGAACCTATTATTTAAACATAAAGTGCTTAATATAGTAACGAATGATATTGCAATAATTTCTCTATATATTGTAATTTCATGTAATGAAGATTTAATTATTATAGAAAATATTAAAGCAATAATTGCTAAAAATACAGGCATTGATATAATTGTTTTATATAAAGATTTAAGTTTATTCATATGATTCCTCTTTTCTTTTATTTTGAGTTTTTATAATAAAAAGGTATAATCATTGTTATATTTTTTTTCTTTAGACCGTGTGGTATTTCATAAAAAGGTGTAGATGAAAAAATTGCTTTAATTATTGCTTCATCTCCTTTATTTGTGTTTGTATTTTTCGAAAGGTCTATATTAAGAAGAGTTCCATTAGGATCAACTGTAATATATGCAATTGCAAAGTAAGATTCTTTACTAAATGGAGGTTTCCAATTTGAAAGAATTTTGGTTTGAGTTTCATATATATAATCAATCCAAATGTTATTATATCCCATTTCTTGCAATATTAATTTATCTTTGCATCTTTCCATATATATTTTAGCATTTCTATTGTGGCATTTATTTGCAGGATATGAATAAACTTCAATAGCTTCTTTATATCTATGACTAAGTTCTAAAGTTCGTGCAAAATTCATTATAGCAATTTCATTATTTTTATCAATAGAAAAAGCTTTATCAAAATCTTCTTTGGCTAATTTTTTATTATTTATATAAAAATAACATAAAGCTCTATTTGCATAATAGTCGGCATCTTTGGGGTTTATTTTAATTGCTTTGGTAAAATCTCTAATAGCTTTTTTATATTTATTTGTTGTTAAATATTCTAATGCACGATTATTATATGCATATTGATTGTTTGGGGCATATTTAATTGCTAATGTTAAGTCATCAATTGCATTTGAATGTTCATCTTTAAAAGAATAAACGATTGAACGATTTATATATGCATTAGCTTTTTTAGGTTCAAGTTTAATAGCATAACTATAATGAGATAATGCTTTATCAAAATTTTTATTATCAAAAGCTTTATCACCTAATTTTATTGATTTATCGTAAGTTGTATTTGCGAATGTTTGTATGCTTAAATTAAGAACAAAAAATATTAAAATAATAAAAATCTTTTTCATAGCAATATTTATTATATCACAAGCTATAATAATCTAGATTAATATATTTACTCTTGTTTTTCCTAATTCTTACAACGAGAGAAAGCTTCAACATCAACATCATCAAATGTATTGTCAAAGAAGTACGCAGAAGATGCAACCATTGAAGCATTATCTGTACAATATTTCATTATAGGTGCATTTACTCTATAACCTTCTTTTTCTAATTCAAAAACTTTTCTTCTAATCTCAGAATTAGCAGCAACTCCCCCAGCGATTACAACTTGATTATAACCTTTTACTTCAAGAGCGTGTTTAACCTTTTTTATGAGAGTTTCCGAAACTGTTTCCTGAAAACTTGCACAAATGTCTGCTAGTGGTAGTTCTTTACCTTCAAAAGATTTTACAAGTCTTGATGCAGCTGTTTTTAAACCACTAAAACTAAAATCAAATTCACCAACTTTTGCTTCAGGAAGTTTGAATGCATATGGATTTCCTTCATGAGCAAGTTTATCTAATCTTGGTCCTCCTGGATATGGTAGGCCAATTAATCTTGCAACTTTATCATAAGCTTCTCCTACTGCATCATCAATAGTTTCACCAATAATTTCAAGCTCAGAATATGATTTAACATCAATTAATTGAGTATGACCACCACTTACTAAAAGAGCTATAAATGGAGGTTCTAAATCGGTATCAATAAAATTTGCACTAACGTGAGCATTTAAATGATTAACACCAATAAATGGTTTGTCATGAACAAGAGCGAGAGTTTTTGTTGCATTTAATCCTACAAGCAAACAACCAACTAACCCTGGGCCAACAGTTCCTGCAAAAGCTGTTATATCTTCAGGTTTTAAATTAGCGTCTTGAAAAGTTTTATCAATTACAACATTGATTGCTTCTAAATGTTCCCTAGCTGCGATTTCAGGGATAACACCACCAAATTGTTCGTGAGTTTTGATTTGAGATGCAACAGTATTTGCAATAACCTTTCTACCACCTTGAACAATGGCACAAGCAGTTTCATCACAACTTGTTTCTATTGCCATAATGTAACTATTTTCATCTAATGTAACAGGTGTGTTACTAAATAATGTATTTTTAACCTTGTTCATAGTACCATTATAGAGCAATCATAGGATAAAGCAATGCAATTTATAGATAAAACAAAAATTAAATTAGTATCAGGACGTGGCGGCAACGGCATGGTTGCTTGGCGTCGCGAAAAATATGTTGATAAAGGTGGTCCAGCTGGAGGCGATGGTGGTAACGGTGGAGATGTTTATTTCGTTGCTGACAGATGCCTTGCAACTCTATTAGACTTTAAATATCGTTCAGTATTTAAAGCCGATAATGGTCAAAACGGTGGGATTAAAGGAATGCACGGTCGTTGTGCAAAGCATTTATATATAAAAGTTCCTCTAGGTACAATTGTAAAAGATGATGCAACAGGTAAAGTTATTGCAGATTTAACAGAAGAAGGACAAACAGTATTGATTGCAAAAGGTGGTCGTGGAGGTCGTGGAAATGCTCGTTTTGCTTCAGCACAAAAAAGAGCACCTCAATTTTGCGAACCTGGCGAACCTGGAATTGAAAGACTTGTTGATTTAGAGTTGAAATTAATTGCTGATGTTGGTCTACTAGGTATGCCAAATGCAGGAAAATCAACATTCATTAGTGTAATAAGTTCTGCAAAACCTAAAATTGCTGATTATCCATTTACAACTCTTGTTCCAAACTTGGGTGTTGTAAAAAAATGGAATGGAGATGGATATGTTGTTGCAGATATCCCAGGATTAATTGAAGGGGCAAGTGAAGGTGTTGGTTTAGGACATGAATTTTTACGTCACGTTGAAAGATGTAGATTTTTAGTTCATATTGTAGATTTAACTGCTGAAAATCCAGTTGATACATATATCAAGATTAATGAAGAATTGAAAAAACACTCAGAAGCTCTTGCTCATAGATATCAAATAGTTGTTTTAAATAAAATTGATGCTGTTGAAGAAGAAAAGACTCAATCAGTATTAGCTGAATTTCAAAAAATGCTTCCAAATGAAAAGATTTTTACGATGTCTGCAGCAACAAAAGAGAATGTTGATGAGCTTCTTCAATATATTTCTCAAAAAGTTGATGAAATAGAAAGACCAATTGTAGAAGTAATTGTAGAAGAAGATGAAGGTGCATACAATAACGATGATAGTGCATTTGAAATCTTTAAACTTGATAAGAATACATTTGTTGTAGAAGGTGGAAAAATATCACGTCTTGCAAGCGTTACGGATGCTAGAAACCCAGAACAAATAATAAGATTACAAGGTATCTTAACATCTATGGGTGTGTTTGATGAGCTTAATAAACTAGGGATTAAAAATGGAAACACACTTATTATAGGTCATCTTGAACTTACACACTATGATGACACATTATGGGATGAAGGCTCAGGCTACTAAGTTTAGGCAAAGGCATCAATACTTTTATTATGGTTTTCTTGTCTTGAAAAAACTTGTGTTAGTCTGTTTTTGAAATTCATAATTGCATTATAAATTTCTTCATTAGAGTAACCTTCATGTTTAATTGGTAGTTCTGTTGTTGCATTTTTAGCAATGCGATTTTTTCCACAGCACGAAATAGTTGTACCAATGGTTGGTTCAAACATAACTTTCATAATAAACACCTCGAATTACATATATATTATAGCAAATTAAAAAAGTTTTTCAAGGTCTAAAATATAGTCCTAGAGAGCTATTTAGCGATTTTTATAGTGTAAAAATAACACTAGAATAATATATTCTTGTTCTATATATTTAATTTTGATAATATATAAATTATGGTAAAAGTATCTGTAATAGTTCCTGTATATAATGTAGAAAAATATTTGAAAAGGTGTCTAGATTCAATTGTTAATCAAACACTTATTGATATAGAAATTATTTGTATTGATGATGGGTCGAATGATAATTCTTTAGAAATATTAAATGAATACATAAAAAATGATACTAGAATAAAATTAATTCAACAAGAAAATTCAGGTCAAGGTGTTGCTAGAAATAAGGGTATTGATATTGCACAAGGTGAATTTATCGCTTTTGTTGATGCAGATGATTATATAGAGCCTAATATGTATCAAGATTTATATAATGCAGCTAAAAAATATGATGTAGATTGTGTTCATTGTAATTATGATGTTATTTATACAGAGAATAATACAATTACAACATCATCGTTGGCAGATGCAATGAATATAAGAATGGGTAAAAAAATCATTTATTATGATATGCCAATGTATATTGAAGATATAAAAGCTAATATAATAACTCTTTTTGCAGGTCCTATTTGGAATAAGATATACAAATCAAAAATTATTAAAGAATGTCATATTTATTTCCCTAGTTGTAAAATGCAAGAAGATTCTTGTTTTAATGTTAATGCACATTTATTTTTTAATAGAGTTTTGTTTGTGGAACAAAAATATTATAATTATTGCGTAACTTCAAAATCTATTTCAACAGGTATTGATGGTGTCCATTTTGATATTATAGATGCATTTAAAGCATTAAAACAAATATTAGAAGATATTGATTTTTATCAAAAATATGAAAACTATTATCAAGATTATGTTTACTTAATGTTTTTAATCCACTTACCACATATTCCTGAAGAACAAAAGTATGTATTTATGGAGCAAATTAAGCCTTATATTGGCTCAGATAAATATGATAAATTAATTTCTAATTATTTGCAGTAATACAAGCTGTGATTGCTTCAATAATTTTACCAACTTTTACAATTTTGATTCCATCAAATTTTTCCTCAACATTGTTAGATTGTGGAATAATTATTTTTTTGAAACCTAATTTTTGGACTTCTTTAATTCTTTTTTCAATATTATTAACAGCTCTAATTTCTCCAGATAAACCAACTTCACCAACAATTGCTGTATGAGGGTCAATAACAACATCTCTAGCACAAGTTGCAACAGCTAATGCAATTCCTAAGTCTGCTGCAGGCTCTTGGATATCGATTCCGCCAATAACATTTACATATACATCTTGTTTTGATAAATTTAGACCAACTCTTTTTTCTAATACTGCAAGTATTTGTAACACTCTACTTAAATCGACACCATTAGTAACACGTCTTGGTGTAGGATAAGGTGTTGTACCTACTAACGCTTGTATTTCAACAAGCATAGGACGTGTACCTTCATTAGTTACAATAATTACACTTCCTGTTGCTTGTGATTGTTGGTATTCTTTTAAGAATAGTTCGCTAGGATTGATAACTTCTTTTAATCCTTTTTCCCCCATTTCAAAAATCCCAACTTCAGAAGTATTACCAAAACGGTTTTTAACAGCTCTTAGAATTCTATATGATTTGTATTTATCTCCTTCAAATTGGATTACAGTATCAACCATGTGTTCAAGAACTTTAGGTCCTGCAATATTTCCTTCTTTGGTGACATGACCTATTACAATGATAGTTATATTTTCTTGTTTTGCTATTTGCATTAAAGAGTTACAACACTCTCTAATTTGAGATACACTCCCTGCAGAACTTTGAATATCTGATGAATATATTGCTTGAATACTATCAATTACAACAACGTCAGGCTTTTCTGTTGTAATTTGATACTTTATAGAATCAAAATTAGTTTGAGGGTAAATATACAAGTTTTCATTTGAGATATTCAATCTATCAGCTCTTAGTTTAATTTGACTTGCCGATTCTTCTGCTGAAACATATAATACTTTTTTATTTTGTTTACATAGTTCAACACTAGATTGTAAAAGAATTGTTGATTTCCCAATACCAGGATCACCTGCTATTAAAACTAATGAGCCTTGCACAAGCCCCCCACCTAAAACTCTATCAAATTCAGAAATATTTGTTGGAATTCTTATTTCTTCTCCGATTTTTATATTATTTATAGGTGTTGGAGGTAGGGTATCAAGTACAACTCGTGTATTTTTTTGTTGAGAATCATTATTTATTGTTTCTTCAACAAAAGATTCCCAGCTTCCACATTCAGGGCACTTTCCCATATAACGAGCTGTTTCATAACCACATTGTTGACATACAAATTTTGTTTTTACTTTAGCCATAGTCTAATTATATAATAAAAAACAGCCCTGAAGAAATTCTTCAAGGCTGTTTACATTATATTTTATCTATTATTATTCTTCGTCAGTGTTGTCAACTTTGTCAGTAGCATCTTCTGCCATTACAGCTTTACCTTTATCCATAGCATCAGCAGCTTTTGCATTAGCCATTTTTAAAGATTCATTTTCCATTGCGTATGCATCAACTAATTGATTTGCAACTTTAAGTTGTTTATCTTTTAATTTTGCTTTAGTTGAAGATATTTCCATTGATTGTTTAACTGCGTGACCAATTAACGCTGCTCCAATCAATGCTGAAGCTGTTGTTACAGGGTTCTTTAACATTGTTTTCCCAGCTTTTTTCATTGCTGATACAGCAGTTTTTGTTGATTCAAGATTTGCAACTTTAGCATAACCTTCTTTTAAGAATTGTGGCATTTTAATTTTACTTGATAATGTTGATAATTTTTCTTTTACACCTTTAGGAAGTGAAACTTTTTCTGCTACTGAAGATGCAAAAGTTCTGATTGCTTCAGGTGCATTATCCATTTTTGCAGCTAATTTATCTAATTTAACTTTTTTTGCTAATTTTGTTAAACTTTCTGCAGCTTTAGGAGATATTTTCTTTAATCCTGCATTAGCAGCAACAACTGCTCCTGTTGCAATTGCTGATAACCCAGCAAATGATAATAAAGGATGTTTTCTTTCTGCTTTTTTAAGTTTAGGATTTTTAGCAGCAGCTACTTCGTTTGCAATAATTACTCCAGAGCCAATTCCCATAGCGCCAGCTGTTAATCCAAATGATTTTAAACCTGCTAATGTTCTTCCTGATACTTTTCCTTTTGTTACAACTGCTGCAGCTACACCTGCTACTACAGGTAGAGATATTATTGCACGTCCAACATTTCTTGCAAATTTACTGTTTCTTTGTTTTCTATTATTAATAGCATAAGCCATTTGGTTAAGTTCTTTATCATTTGCATTTGCAAATTTTGTAGCTTTTGCTTTTTGACGATCTGTACCATATTGAACGTATGGAATACTACTTTCGTTGTTGACTGACACTG
>CALUWB010000017.1 GCA_944324375.1 Candidatus Gastranaerophilales bacterium
TTTCCTCTAAATATAATATTCAAAATTTTATCTCCAGCCTTTATAAAGGTAATCAATTATCCACTGCATCATTTTTGGAAATGCCCCACTATTATGTCCAATACGAATCATCTCTAAACGATTTTCTTCCATTGTACCAATACCATTCTTTTGCTTGTATATCCAAGAATACATTCCTGTACGATCGGCCCCATGTTTACAATGAATATGAACCTTTTCTCCTTTTTCCTTAATCCCTTCTACTAAATCTAAAAATTGACCCACCTGTTTTTCTTGTGGATGAAATGGATCAGTTGGAATATTATAATAATGCATTCCACACTTTTCAACTACATCTTTCTCATTAAAACTTGATTTATCATGCCCTATACAAAAATCAATAATATTATTAACTCCCTGTCTTTTTAACCATTTTATACCTTTTTCATCTGGACGTGCAGAACGTGAAACAAAATTATCTATTTTATAATAATTATGGGGTTTATGAGGAATTGTTATACCAAACATAATTTTTATTTCTCCTTTAACTATATAAAACTAGTAAAAATATTTTTTGTTAGTACATTAAATAACCTAAATTCAATCAAAATTATTAAGTTTTGTAAATAAATGTCGTATAATATTTTGACTTGGAAAAAAATATCATTAAATAAGAATTGAAAGGTTTGTATAAAAGAGGTTTGATGTATGGCAGGAATCGTTAATTATCTAGCAAATATGCTAGCCCCAACAAAAACAGCAGTAGTAGCTCCAGTAAGAACAAATATTGAACATGTTGCAATGAATCCAGGAGCAAATCCATTTGTAACAGTAAAAGGTTCAAATCCATTTGCTAATTATGCAAAAAATAAACCAGTAACAGGAGGATATTTTGCAGGATATTACAATAATAAACCAAATATCGTTGGTCAACGATTATTCGTTGAAGTTTAACTAACACTATTTATACGTTTTTAGTCTCTCTTGAAAGGTGTCGTGTGTTTAATGAAGAACAGAAGAAAAACGTGAGTCTTCCCAAAACAAAGGAAAGACTCATTTTAATATTTACACTTTGTCTAATGCTTTGTATATTTCTTCTACTGTTGGCTTACCGGAAAGTACAAATGATTTATACAATCCTTCTTGTGGCGCCCATAATTCTTTACTATGGGAATAAAAAACAGCTACTGTTGGAACATCAAGAGCATTTCCCATATGCATAGTACCAGTATCAACAGAAATCAAACTTTTAGACAATTTTAAAACATTTGCTAATTCTATAAAATCAGTTTTATCGACTAAACTAATAAAGTTTTCACATCCCATTTTGTTTAATTCATTAATATAATTTCTAGCCACTTCACCTGCTCCTAGAAATATTGGGCATCTCCCAGAATTATTAATTAAATTAATTAGTTCAACAGCATCTTCAACTGGCATATCTTTAGGTTTAAACTTACTTGTTGCTGTTATTGAAATTAATTCTTTATCTATAGATTTAACTTGTTTTATTACTTCTGTATTTATCTCAGGAACATCATATTTTATTGGTAAGTTTAATAATGATTTCCCAGTAAGTGACTCTATCAGTCCTGTTGAAATATCGCGTTTATGAATATATGTTTTTCTATTATATTTTTCTTTGGTTGACATTAATTTAGTAAACCAATTATGTGGTTCTGTTATTATATGTTTTGCTTTAAGCATTCTTGATAATACTAAATTCCGATCATTTGAATATATAACAAAAGATGCAAAAATATTTTTATATGGGAAGTTTCTAATAAATTTTAAAAATCCAAATAAATTGTTATCCTTCTTTTTATTAAAAGTTATTACATCATCAACATCTTTTTGATACTTTGCAATATCTTTAAACTGAGGTTGTACAACATAAACAACCTTAGAATGAGGATAAAAATATTTAATATTTTGCACTAATGTGTTATTTAATAAAATATCTCCAATAAATGCTGTATTAAATATTAGAAAAATTTTTTCATCATGTTCTAACCTGAATTTTATTTTTATACCTAATATTGTCAAAACTTTCCATTTATCTTTATTTCTATACTCATTTTTTATATTAAAAATTTTAGATAAGATTTTTTTCTTTTTATTTGGATCCTTAGAATTTTTAAATTTTTCAGTTTCTTCTAAATAAACTTCTGTTAATCGTGCATAATACCACCATTTTTCACACATTAAATTTTGACAACCTTTCATATCAGGTTTAGGTCCAGTTAGATGAACTATTACTGGATTTTTTTTAGCATCTTCATAATCCCTTAAATCATCTGCTTCATATTGATTATAATAATTTCTCCACCAAGTATCCATAAAATTATACTTTGGATGTAAATTAATTTTCTTAGTATCAATAACCTTGTTTAAACTATCTTGATCGCAAAATTTTATAATTTTTTTATTTTTAATTGCATAATCTTTTATCTTATTAAATAAATTATCTTTACGCCATAATTTACAATTAAAAAGCATTACGCCAGAATTAAAATATGAATCGCTTTCCATAGATAATCGTTTAAGATGTTTATCCACATCCCAAACATCTTTTACAGCTGCAACATAACTATCTTTTAAATCTATTTCAAATAAAGATCTAAGAGATTGATTAATCATAGTATCACAATCTAGGTATAAAACTTTTTCTAAATCTGGACATAAATCAGGAATTTTAATTCTAAACCAAGCCTGAACAGTAACCCATTTAGACATTGGGAAACTAGCAAATTCAGAATCATTAACTTTTATATACCTTATAGAACAGTTAAACTTTGATTTTATACTATTCAACTTATTAATACTTGCTTCAGATAATTCAGAATAAAGAATAATAAATTCTATTTCAGAATCTATATTATTTTGTAGAACACTAAACATTGAAACAACAGTCATATTTACATAACCATCATCAGGAGCATAAGCGATTGTAAATTTACCCATATAAACCTCTAATACGAATTATCTTCATAATCACTATATTTATCAATATATATAGTAATTATACAGATTATAGCATAATATTTTAAGGATTTACAATATGAAATTAAGGTTCACCATATAAAATTTTAAGAGTATCAACTACTTTAGGCATCTGGCAAACAAAAGAATAATGACCTTTTGAAATGGAACAATTAGCACAATTTCCGTTCAACATATAACACTCTATTGCTTGTTCTGTCCAATTTTGAGTTATAGAATCAGATAGCTCACCATTATTTTGAGGATA
This sequence comes from Candidatus Gastranaerophilales bacterium, assembly GCA_944324375.1. Lineage (GTDB taxonomy): Bacteria > Cyanobacteriota > Vampirovibrionia > Gastranaerophilales > Gastranaerophilaceae > UMGS1585. Next base: position 3,230 of record CALUWB010000017.1, read on the forward strand.
GAAAAGTTCTTGTTCCATAAACATAAATCTCCTTAATCATATTATTAGGGTATTTTTATAAAATTACATCCATTAAATAATGTATACTTACTTAATAAATACAAAATAAAAGGCGCAATATGCGCCAAATAATTATAGGGAAAAATTATATTTTTGATTCTTGCAATTTGTTATAAATTGAAAATACCTTTCAATTTATAATTTTTGATACTAATTTTTAATTAATGCAATACTAAATATAGTCGGAATTTTTACAAATCAAAATTTGTCCGACTAATAAAAATTTAATTCACTATCTGCATTATAAATACCTTTGTCCTTTTTGTTTCCTAATTCCCATTCCTGATAGTTTACTATACGGATATTTAATTAAAAACTTTAACTCTCTGAGGTATTTATTAACAAAAGTTTACAAAAATGTTGCTAAAAACATATCAAATGCCGCTTTTCCAAATAGGATGAAACCTATGATACTACTTATGATAGTAGCAAACATAACTGCCCCTGCAGAAATATCTTTAGCCATTCCAACCATTTTGCTGTATTTATTATGATATATAGAGTCAAGTGCAAATTCTATTGCTGTATTAAGCATTTCTGCAACGATAACATTTGCTATTGCAATTAATGCAATACAGAATTCTATTGCCGTAAACTGAAAAACAAATCCCATTGCAATAACTAATGATGCTACAACTAAATGAACTCTAAGATTACGTTCACTTTTTACTACTAATCGAAAACCTTTTCTTGCATTCTTAAATGTATTGCCAAAACCTTGAGATTTAAATTTTGTCATTTTTATCCTCTAACGCATAATCTAATGCTTTTATTTGTTCAGCTACAACAAAATTATAATCTTCTTCTGTTTGATGGTCAAATCCTAATAAATGTAAAATACCATGAGCTATCAAAAAATAAAGCTCATATTCAGCTGAAACATTCTTCTTATTAGCTTCTTCTTTTACTTTATCTAAAGCAATAATAATTTCACCTAAATTTATATCACCATCAAAAACAAATTTTGCTTCATCATCTGCAAATATCGCAAAAGTAATAATATCTGCAGGATAATCTTTATCGCGATATTCTTTATTAATTTCATGAGTTTTAGAACTCTCACAAAATAAAATATCAAATGTAATTGAATCAAAAGTAAAACCATTTAAGCAGGAATCATCAATTAGTTCAGACAAATAATATTTAAATATTCTTCTTCCAATATTTATCACTTCTAATTCATTAATATCCCAAGAAGAATATATATTTTCAGTAAAAATATTAATCTGTTTATTGTTCATTTTTATTTTGTTCCAACTGCTTAATTTTATCTTCTAAATCTTGATCAAAAGCCGGAGGTAAATTTACACCAGCATCATTTTTATCAAATTCTTTTACCATATCTTGATGATATTTAATTCTTTGATGTTGCATACCTCTTAATATCCTACTAAATGTAGTTGAAATAACTTTTAAATCTTTTAATGTAATTGGAGCATCCGATAATTGCCCATCGTTTAATCTTTCTTTAATAATTTTTGAAATTATTTCTTCAATCTCTTCATTCGTTGGATTTTTTAAAGAACGGACAGCAGATTCAACAGCATCTGCAATCATAAGTATTGCTGTTTCTTTCATATTTGGTTTAGGACCTGTATATCTAAATTGTTCTTCTTTAACATTTTCAATACCTTCTTCAGCAATAGCTTGATTGTAGAAATAACTAGCCAACCCTTCTCCATGATGCTGTAACATAAAGTTAGAAATTATTGCTGGAAGATGATATTCTTTGGCTAGTTCAACACCATCTTTAGGGTGAGCTGTAATAACCATTTTACTTAATCTTGGATTAAGTTTAGTATGAGGATTTTCTATCCCAAAATAAGATTGATTTTCTACAAAAAATAATGGTCTTTTTAGTTTTCCAATATCATGATAAAATGCCCCTACTCTTGCAAGTATTGGATTTGCACCAACTGCTTCAGCAGCAGCTTCTGCTAAATTAGCAACCATTAAACTATGATGATAAGTCCCAGGAGCTTCAAATTGAAGTCTTTTTAATAAAGGTTGGTTATGATCAGCTAATTCTGCAAGACCATATGGAGTAATTATACCAAATGTACTTTCTAAAATAGGTAGAGTTCCAAGTGCAATAATCCCACTTAAAATACCATTTAAGAAAATTAAAACAATATCTCTTAAAATTAAAGCATTATCAATATCAATCATAAATTTTTCTAAGAAATATATTGCTGATACTATTAAAACTCCAGCCACAGATATTTTTAAACCTGTTAAAATAAGATCGAATCTCCTTGAGAATTTCAACTTAGAAATACAAATCATTGCAAATGTGTTTAACAACAATACTGTTGTTACGAATTCTATAGAATAATGCAACCCTACTATTAAAACACTCAATAATAATGTTGTCGCAAAAAAAGCAATTCTAGCATTAGTAAATATAGACAAAATTATAATATAAGCTGGCAATGGTAAAATATTTGGAGAAAATCCTGTAGGCATTGCAACAGCAATTAAAGCAATGACTAATGATAGAAAACCTGTAATTGTTAAATGATGAGGTTCGAAAAACACCCTTTCAAAATTCTTTTCATACTGAATAAATACAAAAGTTGAAAATAGAACAATTACAAATACACCTAAGATGCCCCAGTAATTTATCTCTAATACATTATAACCAGCTTCGCGTAAAGCATCTTTTTTTAATTTAGTAACAGGTTCCCCCTCGAAAACAATTTTATCTCCTTTATGAAATACAACTTCATAAGGCTTTACTGCATTTTGAGCATTTTTTCTTGAAATTTCAGTTGCTAATTCATCAACAACCAAATTAGGCGCTATAATTTCTTTTAATATTGCCGTAACAACATTTGCTTGATTTCTAGGAGTATTTGGAGGAATACATCTGAATATAATTTTTTCAATATCACTATTCTCATATTCACTTTCTGTTATTCCCCTATTTAAAACAGTTGTTAGTGTTAACTTAGATTTATCAAATATTTTTTGTAAGTTAGCATCAGATACACTTAATAAGTAGTTTGATAAATAATCTTTTTTATATTGAGCTGCAATATCAAATAACATACCCAATTCTGCTCTTTTTACTGATGCTTCAACATGTTTTTTACGTATTTGAACAATTGAATTTTCTAATGTCTCTAAATTTACTTTTATAAAATCATCGTCAGCAGGGATTAAAATTGGTTCAACATTCATAGCAACATCTTTTTTATGCTGCTCTGTTCTTTTTGTATCAACAACTGTTATAGTTTTTTCTGCAATAATATCTCTCTTACTTATACCATTTTCAATAATTTTTTGGAAAAAGAAATTTTGAGAAGATATCAACAATGTTAATAATATTGAGAACAAAAGAAATAGCAAAATATTAGATACTGAATTTTGCTTTAACTCTTCATATATATCATTTAGTATCTGAACCATAATTAACCTCTTCTATATTACACCGTTTTACTATAAACCCACACTTAATACAAGCTAAAGTTTCGCCTGTACTATCCAAAGGCATGAATTCATGATTACATCTTTCATAATCATCAATTAATGGTTGATTTAAAGGGTCATAATTAAACTCATCAGAATCTTTTTTTTCTTTATGGAATAATTTCCAGATACATTCAAATATGTACATAATTATAGTGTAAAACTTTCCGGTAAAAGATATGATAATTTGGTTATCTTTAATTCACCATTTTCTTCTGTTATAACATCAATATCTCCATCTTTGAATTCATTAAGAACTTGCCTACAAGCACCACAAGGATAACAATTATCAGTATTTGGAGAATAAATTGCAACTGCTTTAATTGATGTTTCACCATTAACAATAGCTGCACCTACAGCACAACGTTCTGCACATATTGCTAAACCGTAACTTGAATTTTCGAAATTACATCCTTTAAATGTTTTCCCTGTTGCTGTTAACACACAAGCACCTACTTTAAAATTTGAATACTTACAATAAGCATTCTTTGATGCATCCTTTGCTAAATTCATTAAAGTATTATAATCAGTCATATTAATCACCTACAAACTATAATCTTGAAGATAAAGTAACAGATAAACCATCCATTATATTTCGAAAATCAGACTCTGGTAGAGTAGACATTGCTTTTAATGCAAAACCTAAACTATCAGACTTATCATACCATCTACGACCATTGGATGATTGATATAAACCAATAACTCGATCAATTCCTAAACTTAAAGGAGGTTCTTTTGTTTCATCATCATAATCATCCCGATGAAATTGCTTTATCTCTTTTATAATTGATATTAATGATTCTGATAAAGATTCCTTTTCTTCCTCAGATAATTTTTGTAATAAAGTTAAAGTTTTCTGAGTTTCAAAATGAGAATCATACCATCGTCTATCTTTTGTTTCCATAATTTTATTCCCCATTGGAGATATTACACACGTATAATAAATTATATATTTTTTTGTAAATTTGGTCAATCTTTTCTATTTTTTGATATAATGTATTCTATGGGGAGTTTAAATTTATTAATGAAAAAAGTTTTATTAATACTATTTTTATTAGCACTTACTGTATTCCAAAGTGTTAGAGCAGAAGAAATTTTTAAAATTAAAGGTATTAATATTGACACATCAACATCTGCAATATTTTTAAACACAATTGGAAACTACCAAACAAGTATAACTAATGGCATCAAACTTGTTAAAATACCTGAAGAACATAAAATATACTTTGATATTAGTTCTTCAATTTTAATCTCAAAAAAACAAGATTTATATTTTAACTCTGGAGCAATAAAACAAATTAAAATAAGTCAATTTACAACAAATCCAAATGTGGTTAGAGTTGTAATGTATTTTGATGATAATTACAATATAGACACTTTAAAAATAGGTAACATTAACAACCAATTAGTTGTAATAACCCAAGATATCTCTGATACTTTTACACAGTTTTACCAAAATACATATAGAGACAAAGAAAAAAATATTGAAGACTATTACAATCCATTAATTATTCAGTCCGAAGCGACATCAATTAAACCTGCGATAAATTCAAATACACAATATAGCCCTAAAGAATTGGTTCAAATACAGCAAGCATTTGGAGATTCTAATGCAAATAATATTAAAGAACTTGTAAGAAATGACCTAACTAATAACATAAAATTAAGAAGCAAGTATTATATAAATTCAGTAACACAACAAAATAAAGGTTTTCTAATAAGTGGATATGGAGCTCCAACAATACAAAAACCTTTTATATTAACAAATCCAACAAGAATGGTTTTTGATATTGTAAATAGTAATGTAAACCAAGCATTTAATAATAAAGAAATTCCTTTAAATCCTAGCAACTTATCTGGGGACAAAATAAAAATAGGTCGCTTTGATAGTAATATTACAAGGATTGTAGTGACATCAGAAGATGCAAAACAATACTTACCTATATTTTCGTCAGATAATCAATCACTACTTATAGTTAATCCAAATAATTTAGCCAACAATACATTTTCACAAACAAAAACAAATATTATAAAATACAAATATCAAAAAAATTTAAGTACAGATGACTTTACATTAACTTTTGACAATCCTGTTGTATGGGGAATAAAAAGAAATACAGACAACTTATATGTATATTTCTTCAATGCATCACAATACAATGATATAGTATTTAAAAATTCAATTAATGGAACTCCTTATGGGGATTTAAATTTAGCATTATTAAAAAATATAGGAATAAGATTAACCTTACCATTAAATAACAATAATGAAGTTAACACTTATTTCAGTGGGGATGGAAAAAATTTCAGAATTAGAACAACTAATTTAGCACCAAAACAAAAAAAAGAAGTGGTATCTCCTACTCCAAAAGGGAAAGTAATCATAATTGACCCAGGACATGGAGGAACTGATTATGGTGCAATTAGAGACGGTATTAATGAAAAAGATATTAATCTTGATGTAGCTAAACAAGTTCAAAGCATACTTGAAAGAAAAGGTTTCAAAGTTAAACTAACAAGAACTAATGATACTTATTTATCATTAGAAGAAAGGTGTAACATAACTAATTCTTCAAGCCCATATTTGTTTGTAAGTATCCATGTTAATTCTTGTATGGGCACAGAACCTAAAGGAATTGAAACACATTATTATCATGATAACAGTATTGAACTAGCAAATACAATACATTCCAAAATGACAAAGGCAATAAAAACACCTAATAGAGGTTTGTTTAAATCCAAATTTTATGTTATAAATCATACGTCAGTTCCTGCTGTATTATTAGAAATAGGATTTATTTCTAATGACACAGAAAGAGCAGAATTAGTAACAAAAAAACGTCAGCGTGATACTGCAGAAGCAATTTCGGAGGGTATAATTGAGTATTTTAACAACCACAAATAATCCAATTGGTTTTTTTGATTCTGGAGTTGGAGGTCTAACTGTATATTCAAAATTTAGAAAACTACTACCAAACGAAAATTGCTTATATTTTGGAGATACTGCTCATTTACCATATGGAAATAAAACAAAAGATGAATTAATTTCTTATGCTAGATTTATTATGAATTTTTTTGGAAATCAAAATGTTAAAGCAGTTGTTATAGCTTGCAATACATCATCGTCAGCAGCATATGAAACAATAAAAGATGATTATAACTTTAAAATATACCCAATAATACAATGTTGTGCTCAAATTATATCAAAACTACCAATAAAAAGACTTGGAATATTTGCAACTCCTGCAACAATTAAATCTGGAGTATACGAGTCAGAAATAAAAAAATATAATTCTGAAATAAAAATATACCCACAAAGCTGTCATAATTGGGTAAATATAGTAGAAAGCAAGGGGCAAAATAATCCAGAAAATATCAAAATTGTAGAACAAGATTTATTAAATATGCTAAATAATACCCCTGAAAAAATTATTTTAGGTTGCACACATTATCCATACTTGTTACCAATACTAACTAAATTTGCAGATAAAAATATGTTTATTGATCCTGCTGAATATTTTGTAGATTATATTGTTAAAGATTTAAATAAAAACAAATTATTAAACAAATCCTCTAATATTGGAAATGAAGAAATTTTTGTAAGTGCTAATCCTGAACAGTTCAAAATAGCATCAGAAATGTTTTATCAGATAGATAAATTACCCAAATTAATAAACCAAGATTCAATAGCTTTGACTAAATAATTGTTACACATTATTAATAAATATACTCTTAAATACTGCTTTATTATTGGATTTGCTTGTAATTTTACGTGTTAATAATATAATTATTATGTAGGGGATAAAATAGAAAGGTTAATAAATGCTCGAACTTAATTACAGAAATGCTGATGCTGTGGTTATCGGAGAAGAAAATGGTTTACATCTTGAGGAAGAATTTAACAATTACAAAGATACTATTACCCATATTATAGCCGATTTAAATAAAAGAAAAGATAAACCAGGACAATGGTTACAATGGATGAATCTTGGTTATAGTGAAGAAACAATATGGTACGTAAAAGAATTTGCCTCAATGGTAGAAGGAAGATTTGAAAATATTTTAGTTCTTGGTATTGGGGGTTCAGCATTAGGAGGATTAGCAGTAACAGAAGCATTATTAAAACCTTATTGGAACTTATTAACAAAAGAAGAAAGAAATAACCTTCCTAGAATTTTCTTTTTAGATAATATTGATCCTGATTCCATCAATGGTCTATTAGGCATTTTAGACCTCAAAAAAACTCTTGTTAATGTGATAACAAAATCAGGTTCAACTGCAGAGACAATGTCTCAATATATGATTTTAAAGAATTTATTAGAACAAGAACTTGGAGATGATTACAGAAAGAATATTGTTGTAACAACTGATAAAAATGTTGGAATATTAAAACAACTTGCAGACCAAGAAGGATACAAGACATTTATCATTCCTGATGATGTTGGAGGGCGTTTTTCTGTATTTTCTGCAGTTGGGTTATTACCTATGGCATTAGTTGGTATTGATATAGATGAAATCACAAATGGTATTAAAGATATGGATTTAGCATTGAAAAATATTGATATTCATCAAAATATTGCAGCACAAAATGCATTAATCCATTATTTGATGGACACAAAAAAAGGTAAAAAATTATCTGTAATGATGCCATATTCCTCAAGACTAAAATATGTATCAGATTGGTATGTTCAATTATGGGCAGAATCATTAGGTAAGGAATTTGATAGAAATGGAAATAAAGTTAATATAGGGCCAACACCTATAAAAGCTGTTGGAGCAACAGATCAACATTCACAAATACAGTTATATAATGAAGGTCCAAACGATAAATTAATAAACTTTATTAGAGTAAAAGAATTTGATACAGTATTAGAAATACCAAAGATTTTTGAATATACAGGAATTGGTTATTTAGGAGGAAAAACGATTAATGATTTAATAAATGCTGAAGCAGATTCAACAAAAGTAACATTAGCCGATTATTCTCGTCCAACAATAACAATAACTTTACCAAAAATAAATGGTTATTATGTAGCACAACTTCTATATATGTTAGAAGTCCAAACAGCAATAGCAGGTGAATTATATAACATTGATACCTTTAATCAACCTGGAGTTGAACAAGCAAAAAATTATACATATGCATTAATGGGACGTTCTGGATATGAAGACTCTGCAAAACAATTACAATCAAAAATGGCGACGCTATAAATGAAAAAAATATGTTCATTATTAATAATTTTATTCATATGTATAACATCTGCACTAGCATATACTATTGAAGCAGGTGTATCAGTTGATAAAATTCCAAAAACTTTGTTTGGAACTTGGCAAGTTGAAGCGCACCTAGTTGAAACGAATAGTCCCAGGACTTTTAAACCAACAAGTACAGATTTATGGAACTTATCTAGGGTTGGTAACGTCTTAAAGTTAGACAATCCATTTACAGGAGCAAAAGCTGAAGTGGGGTTACAAGCAACTGAAGGGAATTTAGTTGTATTTACAAAAACAGCTGATTGGGATAACAAGGTATTAAAAGATGTTGTCTCTATAAGAATTGAAAAAGACACATTTTCCGGAATAAATGAGGTAAAATTAGAAACTCATTCATTATATGACGGACACGTCTTAACTACAGAAAAAGCAAGATATGAAATAAAAGGTAAAAGACTTGCTGGACAAAGTATAAAATAAATATTATATAGGAGATTGCGAGATGGGGATTTACGAATTTGATATATTAATACTAGGAGGAGGACCAGCAGGATTATCTGCAGGTATTTATGCAGCAAGAAGTTCTGCATCTACTGCAATTATTGATATAAGTATGTTAGGTGGTCAGCCATCAAATTATCTTGAATTAGAAAATTATCCAGGTTTTCCAATTATTGGGGGATATGATTTGATGGAAAAATTTGAAGAACATGCTGATAAATTTGGGGTCCAAAAATTTCCTATGCAAGAAATTAAAAATATTGATTTAGTTTCTAATCCAAAAGTAATTGAAACATTAGAAGGAACATTTAAAGCTAAAACAGTTATTATTGCATGTGGAGCTCAAGCTAAAAAACTTGGAGTTAAAGGAGAACTAGAATTTATAGGTCGTGGTGTAAGCTATTGTGCTGTTTGTGATGGTGCTTTTTATAAAGAAAAAACTGTAACAGTTGTAGGTGGTGGAAATGCAGCTGTTGAAGAAGCTATGTATCTTACAAAATTTGCTGATAAGGTTTATATAGTTCATAGAAGAGATACTTTAAGAGCTGATAAAATTGTACAAGAAAGAGCATTTAATAATCCTAAGATTGAATTTATTTGGGATAGTAAAGTTAATGAAATCAAAGGTGAAAATGTTGTAACAACTGCTGTTATTGAAAATATTAAAACAGGTAAAATAACCGAATTAAAAACAGATGGAGTTTTCCCATATATTGGCTTCACACCTAATGTTGAAGGTATTACAGGACAAGTTCAACAAGATTCAAATGGCTTCATTATAACAGACAATACAATGCAAACATCAGTAGAAGGAGTTTTTGCGGCAGGAGACGTTAGAAATACTCCATTAAGACAAGTTATTACTGCAACATCTGATGGTGCAATAAGTGCTGTTTATGCATCTAAATATTTAGAAGAATTAGAAGCAAAAGAAAAACTATCTGTATAAAGTATTACTTTTTGTAAATAAAAAGTAATAAACTGAAATCACGCTAAATACAAATACTTTTTATATAAGTAACAAGATATAGAGAGTATTCAATCCGTTTAATGGAGTGTATTTAGCGTGAAAAAATTTACCCTAAGTTTATTATGTTTTATTTTTCTGGCAATAACACCAGCATTTGCTTATAATATGAATCACTTTACAGATGATTTTAAAATTTCAGATGCTTTATTGTTATTGGAAAAAGTCGGAGCAGATGAAGTTTTTGATAATCTTCAAGAAAATTCTGTAAAAATCATTTTTTATGACCTGTCACTACTATCATATAGCTACAAAGATCACTATGCTTTAAATGGTGAAACAAATTTTGGAGAACGGTATATTTTAATAAATACAAAATACAAAAAATGTTCAACAGAAGAAATAGCTTGTCTTATTGCACATGAAAGTTGTCATAAATCGAAAAAAGCAACTCTTGCAGAAGAAACTCTTGCAACTGAAACAGAGGCAAAATATTGGATAAAATTAAAACAGCCAAATAAAACATATCAAGTTACAGATTTAAATAAAAGATTAAATCAACTTGCATATTTATACAAAAACTCTAATAAAAACAATAATTATATTCAAACAAGAATTGCAAATAGTCCATTTTACCGACAACAATTAGCATTAGAATAGTTTATTTTTTCTTATTAATAAACTTATAAACTTTAAGCAAATATTTATCAGTCATCCCAGAAATAAAATCAACAACTGCTTGATTATATTCTTTGGGATTTTTGATATTATAAATAATTTTATTTTCACAATTTTTAGGTCTTTCAGGATTATCAACATATTTAACCAACCACGACTTAAAAAGTGTTAAAACTGGATTTTTTCTTGTATTTTTAACTAATGACCTCTCTTCATAACTCCCAGCATAATAGTCAAATACTGGCTTTATAAATTCATCAACTTTTTTACCATTAATTTGTTTTAATTTAGGCTTAAGATAAATATTTTTATAATTAAATTCTTTTATATCATCCATTAAATTAGCAACAGGTTTAGAAAAACCAATTCCTTTATCAGGAGAAGAATTATTAACAACATCATTGATAAAAAGATTGACAATATTTGTATTATTAGGTTCTAAATTTGGAATCCCAAGATGTTTTTCCATTAATTTACTTATGGATTTTAAATCTTTTTCTTTTAATATTCCCATTTTTTTTGCATCTTCAATATCACGTCCTAGGTATGCGATTTTATCAGATAGTTTTACAACAACACCTTCCCAAGTATAAGGTTCAACTTGTGCTGGTTTATTGATTGTTTTTAAATCAATAAATTCTTGTCTTGGCATAATAAAATTTTGGTTAACTTCTCCACAATGGTTTATTATCCCATCTCTAACAGCATAAGTTAAATCCAAATTCCTTTGTTTCCCTTTACTATTTTCAAGTAATAAAATATCATCAACCATATGTAAGCTATTTTTTTCATGCCAGAATTTCGAAAGTTCTTTTTCTTGAACTATCTTATTAATAGCCTTTTCTCCATCATGGCCAAATGGAGCATGTCCGATATCGTGTCCTTGAGCAATAGCTTCTGCTAAATCTTCATTAAGGCCAAGTCTTCTACAAATATTCCTTGCGATATCTGATACAAGCATAGTATGTGTACTTCTAGTAGATACCATATCATTTTGAGGGTTATAAAAAACTTGTGTTTTATAACGTAATCTATCAAAACCTTCTGAATACATGATACGATTTTTATCTCGTTCAAATGGAGTTCTCACATCATAAGGCTTTGTTTCCAGTGGCTGATCTCTTTTTATTGCATTATCCCATTTAGTATTGATTTCATCCATTGCTTCTTGTTTAAACAATGTTTTTTTTGATTGAAATAACAAATTATTATTAGAACCCAACACACGCATATTTTAGTTATAACATTATTTAAAAATTTTTCATTAGTTGTATATATTTTTTTTAATATTTCTTAATTAAAGAATAAATTAGGCTTGTCAGAAATTAAAACAACAATTATAATGTGTGAGTTAGTGATATTAGGGTTTGTGTATATGAAAAGTAATTTAGCGATTACTCCTATTACTTACAATCTTCCTAGAAATTTGTATTTTGGAAGTTCAAATAACAATGACTCTTATCAAAATAGAATTCCCAAACCAATAGTTAAAACCCCTAAAAAAGACCATCCAGTTGCATTGGAAGATGTATCTTTTTATGTTGCAAATAAAATTGCAATGGATGCCAATAAAATGGGATTATCACGAACAGAATATCTAATGCAAAAGATAAAATCTCTATCGTATATCCCACAAGTTCCTGCAGTTCCAAGTAAATCAGCAATTGTTGGAAACACTAAAGCAACAACGCTTATTGATGGAGAACAAATATTTGATAAAACTGTTGAATTTGTAAAAAGTGCAAAAGAATCAATTCAAGTTGAAATGTTTGAGTTTCAAAACCCTAAAATAGATGGACATAAATGGCCTGCAAATGGAGCAGAAGCAGTTGGAGGATATGATCAACATGCCAGCTTATTACCAATAATCATTAATAAGAAAAAAGAAAATCCTGATTTAAAAGTTCAGATTATTTTAGATGCTCATAAATGGTATATTAATGGTAATAATGAAAGGGACAGGCACTACAATAATATGGATATGATTAAATATCTAAAAGAAAATGATATTGATGTAGTACCATATCCAAGAGCCGCTCAAGGTGGTGCAGCATTACAACACGTTAAATTAGTTGCTGTTGATGGAAAAAAATTGATTATTGGAGGTATGAATTGGGGTAACCATTCAAATGCGAATCATGATGCTTGTATTGCTTTAGAAACATTGCCGAATAAAAAGAATTCTGAAGTTGATAATATTATTGAAGATATTTTTAATAAAGATTGGAAATTCTCTTGGCAAAGATTAGGTAAAACTAAAATGGTATCAGGTCCTTTATCAGAAGATGACCAAAAATTTTATAAGGGGTTAAATAAAGAAATAAAACAAGAAAATATTGATTATATGAATACTGTTGGTGTTCTTTATGATAATGAAAAAGATAAGAATCGATATGACGAAAAAGATTTAAGTAAGCTTGATATTATAAAAAGAAATCCAGTAGAAAACCCTGCAATTAAAATTCTTGCGACAAAACCTAGAGAACTCGCATATGTAAATGAAGAAGGTAAAGAAACAACAAGAGATTATCTATTAAACAAAGTCAAAACAGCTAAAAAATTACGAGCAGAATTATTTGTAATTTCGGACAAAGAAATTATTCAAAATATAATAACAAGAACAAAATCAGGCGATCTTGATGCCAAAATAATCGTTGATCCATCTATTATCAAAGAATTTCCTTATTGCAATAAAGCATATCAAGATTTAGTTGAAAATGGTGTAAATATTAGAGAATATAAAACAGATGAAAAAATTAACCAAAGACTACATTCTAAATGGGCTGTATTTGATGATAGAGAAGTCTTAATTGGTTCAACTAACTGGTCAGCAATGGGGCTCAATCAAAACCTTAAAAAAGGTGAAAGAGAAGATTATGAGCTTTATACTGAAAAAATTAATGAAGAAATTAGAGAATACTTAAAAACAGTTTCTGAAACAGAAAAAGAAGTCGGAATACCTCCTGTTAATCGTAAAAAACTTGATTATAAAGAATTGTATGTAAGACGAGCAAAGATAAAAAAAGCACTTAAAGACATAAATCAAAATGGTGAAGCCACTATTACTCTACAAAAAAAAGATTATCATTTTACAGAAAAAGACAAAGGCAAACTTTCAACAATCAAAGGATATTATAAAATTATGATTGATAGAAACAATGCTAAAGAAAAATATAAACGTGGCAACAATGAAGTTGCAATAGCATTTGATAAGCCAATTTTAGCAAATGTATTCAACCAGCAATTTGAACGTGATTGGAAACATTCAGAATCAGAATATGAAAAAGTAAAAAATAGATTTTATGAAACACAAGAAGCAACAGAAACAGGTAGTAAATTGGATTTAGTGGGGTAAATTAGTTATGAATATTCAAACAAATTTAATATCAAACTATTATGCACCAATCGCTTATACACCTAAAAGCGAAAAAATAAAACCTGTATCAAATCCTCAAATTAAACAATTATCAAATCATTACTATCCACCTGTAAGTATGACATTTAAAGGTCAATGGTTTGAAGATAACTATATAAAAAAAGTAAATGATAAAAAATATCAAGGTACAGGCTTGATGCAAGATGGAGTTTGGTTTGATTTCAATAAAGTTGGATGGAAAAACTTATCAAAAGAACCACTTGATTGGAATACTGCAACAGAAACAGATTTTTATGTGTTTCAACATGCAAATGCTTTAGCTGAAACTAATGATACAAGCTGGGTTAAAAGATTCAATAAATATAATGTAACTAAACCATTAGCGACCTCTCATTCAATAGATTCTAGAGAAGTAAAAGAACCTCCGGCTAAAAATCTTTATGAAAAACCGACTGATGATATTTCTTTTGCAACAAACTTAAAAGAATTAATGAATATGTCCAAACATAAATCATTAGATGTTCCAATTACAGACAATAATGGGAAATTAATTCTTGATTGCGTAGTTTTTGATACAGAAACAACAGGAACTAATACAGATGATTATTCAAAACCGTTAGATAAAATAATACAAATTGGCGCTATTCAAGTTAAAAATGGTGAGGTTGTAAAAGATAGTGGATATAGTCAATTAATTAATCCTAAAATGCATATTCCAGAAGGTGCATCGGCTGTCCACGGAATTTATGATGAAGACTTGAAAGATGCACCAGTTATGGAACAAGTCTTAAAACCTTTTGTAAATAATTATCTAAATAAGAAAAATGGGATTATTGTTGCATATAATTCTAAATTTGATATCAAAATGCTAAATAATGCAATTAATGAACATAACGAATATTCAGATGAACAACTTAAACCAAAACGAGCATACAAAGTTATTGATCCATTTATTTTGCAACAAAGAATCCATCCATATCTAGGTGCAAGAAAAAGATTATCAGAGCAATATAAATTTTTATTCTGTAAGAATTTAGATGATGCCCACGATGCATTTGCAGACGTAAAAGGAACTGTAAATGTTCTTAAATATGATTTGTATTATTTAAGTGATAAGAGAAAAGATAAAACAAAACCACTAACAATAAGAGATGTTCTCTTGTTTCAAAATGGAGTTGTACCTAAAAACCTTGATATGAGATTAGATCATCAAGGTTGTAATGCAGATGTAAATTTTAGGACATCATATAGATTAGAATCAGTGAACGTTACTAATTATTTTACAGGTTACAAGATTACAAAAGATAATCTAGAAAAAATTAAAGATGATATCGGTGAAGAAAATATCAAAAAATTGAAAAATGAAAATTTAATCGATGAAGATATTGATGTTAAAAAACAAAATGGTTATCCAATTAACCCAAATGAAACAAAGATTTTAAATAAAACTGGTGGTGTTGAAAATGCTTTTTATGTAATGAAAAATAACTTTATGAAAGTTCTTGATTTTGCTGATATAAAGGGTTATAAAGATAAGCCAAAAGATGTTGTAAAATACATAATTGCAGAAAATTCAAAGCAATATATCAATGAAGATTCTGTTGATTTGTGGGTAAAAAATCCAAACCCTAAAGATATAAAAGCTGGAAATGATTTACCAGTATTTAAAATTTCTCAAAGAGTAATGCAAGAAGAGGGGTGAAGGGGTATAAAAAGAGCCAAATTAATATCTCTTTACAAAAATGTTTAGTTTGAATGTAAATATATTAAACTTATTGACAATTGTTAGCCGGATGGCTATAATAAACTAAACATTTTTAAGAAAGGAATTAATTATGGAAGAAAATAATGAATTTATTGAGAAATTTACTGAAGAAACAAATCCTATTGGGAAAAAGCTATTTATTATAATATTGTTTTTATTATTATTACTAATACCTTTATTTTGTGTAGAAAATACAATAAAAGAACGCGAAAATTTCAAAAATGAAGCTATTGGAAAAGTTGCGATGTCCTGGGGACATCAACAAACAATTATGGCTCCAGAATTGCGCTTAAAAAATGGTGAAACACTAAAACTATATGATTACAATATTCAATCAAAAATCAAAACTGAATATCGAAATAAAGGTATTTTTAAAATTCCTGTTTATACTATAGATGTGGATGCAAATGGTTCATTTATTAATCCAGGAAACATTAAAGAAAATGCAACATTAGTTCTAAATGTTTCTGATATCCGAGGATTTATAGGAAAAAGAACAAAATCATTAAATGGTAATAGCTCTGGAATTATCAATTTAACAAATGCTCCTAAAATAATACCATTCAAAACTCAATATACATTAAGAGGAATATGTGGTATCAGTTTTAAAGTTGGTGGAATCAACAACAATATTAGTGTAGAAGGTAATTGGAAAAATACAAGTTTTGAAGGAGATTTTTTCCCGTCTGAAAAAGGTATAAATAAAAATGGCTATAAGGCAACTTGGAATATAGCAGAAGTTCAAGATATGAATAATTCTTGCGATATTATGTTTTTAACTCCTATTGATAGTTATAGAATGACTGTAAGATGTATTAAATATGGATTCTTATTCATTGCGTTGACATTCCTTGCATTTTTCTTATTTGAAATGGCATCAAAAATAAAACAAATACATCCATTCCAATATACTTTAATTGGTTTTTCAATGATTATATTTTACATGTTGCTTTTATCAATGTCTGAATTTATTCATTTTGGACTAGCTTATTTCATTGCAACTGTAATGACTATATCTGTAATTGGGGGGTATACTTACTTTGTTTTAACAGATAAAGATAAAATTATGGCACGAACTATTGCTGGAATCCTAGCATTATTATACATATATTTGTATACTGTATTAAATTTACAAGATTTTGCTCTATTAATAGGTAGTCTTGGTTTATTTGTTGCAATTATTGCAATTATGTATTATACAAGAGATATAAAATGGTATAAGGATTAATTATGAAAAAAATATTAATAAGTCTAATTGTTTTATTTCTAGGATGCAATGTTTTTGCACAAACAAAACAGCCTACGATTAAATTTAATGGAACAATATATACTTTAAAATATAGTTCATATTCAAAAGAAACTAAGTCTTATATGAATGAATATTTTAAAGGAAATGAAAATGGTGATAATTGGACTGATTTAATAGGTGTATATTACATAAAATCATATAATAAACCTTTGGAATATGCTAAAGCCTTGGCAAATGCAGCAAGTAAGCAAACTCCCTTGGATACTCAATTAATGTATAATGATAAGGATGATATTGCGATTGCGAATTTTATATTAATTGGTGGGGATGAAAAACATAGATATTTGGAACAGAATATATTTAAAGCTGAAAAACCAATTGCTCAAAAAGGTATAGTAGCAATACAATTTGCTCATAAATATCCCCTAAATAATGAGGAAGAAGCAATCAAGCTTAAAGCTGTTCTTCCTGATAATCAAAAGAAATGGTTAGAGAACATAAATAAAACAATAATTCCTGAATTAGTAGAAAAAGAAATTAAAACTTGGTAAAAAAAATGGTTCTTTTAAAGAACCATTTTTTTTAATCTTCTAATGATTGATAACCAGATTTATGAGATTTAAGTGTTACTCCTCTTTTTGAAGTTTGTATAAATTCAATCATGTCATCAACATATTTATTTGGAGGTAATTCTTTTCTGATTTTTTCGATAGCTTGAGATGTGTTATATTCATCAGAAATAAGAAGTTTAAATGCTTCATTAGCAACAGTTCTTTCTTCTTGAGAAACACCTCTTCTTTTAAGAGCTACAACATTTAATCCACGTGGAACAGGTGGACGACCTTCACCTTTAGAATATGGAAGTATATCTTGACGAGCAGCAGAGAACCCACTAATAATTGCCATTTTACCAATTCTGATATTTTGATGGAATACACTCATACCACCAACAAAAGCACCAAAACCAACATGAACGTGACCACCTAGAGTAACTAAATTAGCCAAAATAACTTCATCTTCTAATACACAGTTGTGAGCAACATGAGCTCCAACCATTAATAAACATTTTTTACCAACTCTTGTTGTAAAATCACCACAAGCTGCACCTCTATGGATTGTTACATTTTCTTTTATGATAGTTCCATCACCAATAACAACTTTAGTTTCTTCTCCTTTATAACCTAAATCTTGAGGTTCAGACCCAATTGTTGCAAATGGAGAAATTGTACAGCCTTCACCAATTTCTGAATATTCAATATATGCATTTGCAATTACTCTAGTTTTTGATCCAATTTTTACATTTTTACCTATAACAACATTAGGTCCTATAATTGCATCTTCTGCTATTTGTGCTGAAGGATCAATTATTGCTGTTTTATCTATCATAAATCTCTCTCCATATTTGTAATCTTAACATATCTAGTATATTACAAATAATAAGAAAATCTGATTTATTTATATTATTTTAATATGGAAACCGAATTATAATTGGTTACCATTATAATCGAATAATTTAATATCTAATCCATTTTCAGATATTTTATTTTTTAATTTTTGAATATTTGTATCACCATACCATCTTGGATCAATAATTATTTTTTCAATACTATTTGATGGGGCGCCAATAGGAATAGCTCTATGATTTGGATAATTATGACCACGACTCATATTACCATTATCAAAAAGAATACTACGACCAGAATTATTTACATTAAATGAGTTTTCAATAAGTTTTGACGACATTGAATTTTTATCAAGTACAACAACTATAGGCTGAAGGTGACTACCATCATTATAGTTAGGCGACATAAAATTACTTTCACCATGACCATTTACCCAATGAGGTTTGTTAGGGTCAAAATATCCTTGGATTGATGTATTGCCTCTAACATCCCAAACATCAGTACACAATGGTGTCATTGTATCTGGTATTCCACTACTATTACGGGCACTTGCTTTACCAGTTAATTCTCTAGGAGCAAGTCCATTATCGAGTATTCCTCCATCTGACAATAAGTACTCAAGTCGCGTACTATGTAATAGATTATTTTCAGTAATTGAATTAGTTGCATTATGAAGAATTTTTAAATCTTTTGATGCCAAAAATTCTTCATATGAATCAGTATAAACTTTCTTTTGTTCTGCAGTTAATAATTCACCCATTGATTTACCTTTTAAATGGCTTCTTCCACTTTGGTCTAAAACTCTATCTGACATTTTTAAACGATCAAAATTTATTTCATCTGGAAAAATATCATTTTGAGGTTTTACTATTTTAGGTGGATTTGCAGTGTCAAGATTTATCGATTTAGACTTTAAATTAAGTTTTTCTAATAAACTATCCATTACATCTTTAGTAGATGCAAAAGCTGTTTCAATTTTATTTTTAATAGTGACATAATCAACTATTGTTTTTAAATTATTAATTTTATCTATGACTGATTCATAAATAGCATATAAACTACTACCAAGCCTATTTTTTAGACTTATATCAGGTTTAATATTATCAACATTATCTACCGAATTAACATTGTTTGACTGAAGTTTATCCATATAAGCTTTATCAAATTTTACCTGTTCTTCTGGTGATAATGTTTTTCTATATGCATCTAATTCTTCTTGGGTTTTGAATTCATCTATTTTCTTTGAATAATCAACACTATTTTGTTCTACTGATTGTGGTTTTGGTTCAGGCTTTTGTTCAATTTTTGGCTTTGACTCAACAACTGGTTTTTCTTCTAAATTCGGATTATTTTGATTTCTAACTTCAACACTTTGACTTGATAATTTTGTTTTTTTATTTTCTGCTACATTAATTAAATTTGATAACATACCAGATTTTTTAATATTTTTATTCTTTAGTAAAGATAAAAGATTATCTAAATCCTCAGTCGTATCACATTTTTTGATAAACTCATTTACCATTTGAACATCTTGTTCTGATAGACCTTTTTTAGCTGAAATTTTTGCTTCTAGAGCATCTTTAACATTTGAAAATTCAGCTTGCTTTACTTTTATATTCTTAATTCGTGTTTCAATTTTCTTAATTGTTTGTTGGGCATGATCAACGCCTTGAACTTGATAACCAACTCTTGACTCAAGTTGTTTTTTAATATTTTCTAATTCTTCAACTGTTTTAACATTATTCATTATATGGTCATCTAAAATTGCTGCACCATGAGGGCTTAATGCACCACTTTCTTTGGCAAGTATTTTTGCAGCATCATCTGCTGTATTTGAATTAATTACATTTAAATTATTAGACTGATTATTTATACGTTGGCCAGATTTAATTTTTTCTTCTTGTTGCGAAATTTTTTCTAAAATTTCTTTTTTATTTCTAGCTGTATCTGACCATTTATTAACTTCTTCTTTTAGTTTTGCTAATTTTGACAAATCTGTCTCTGCAGCAATATCAACACGCCCTAGAGTTGGACTATCAACAATCCCAACACCATCTTCTACAATATGCTTAACTTGTTTACCTTGTTCTCTTGAAACAGATTGCAACTTGTCAGCTTCACTATGTATTTTACCAACTCTTTCAGGAGTTGCATTTGGAACTTCTTCTACAGTTTGACGTTTTACTTCATTAAACTTCTTATCTCCTAATTTACCACCTGGAGCACTAGAATTATTAGATGTTGCATTATCTAGTACACTTGGATTTGGACTATCATTTGTTTTTGCAAGTTGTTTTAATGATATTAAATTACCAGCTGCAGAGAATATAGCTTGGAAAGCAACACCTTCTAATGTAATTTCTCCGGTTTGAACATATTCAGCAGCAACACCTGTTGCAACATCACCTGCTACTTGCATTACTAGACGTCCACCAGCTTGTGTAAAAGCATTTGCTGATTTAAACATCGCCGCATATTTACCAATCTGACCACCGGCAAATACTGAAGCTCCGTCAACTGCTGCATTTTTTAAGATTGTTACAATTTCTCCATCTTTTAAGCCAACATCTGAAGATACTCTATCAGATAAATCTACAGTTGCAGATACTACTGCTGTTGCAACTGATGCCGTTGCTAATGCAGCTAAACCAGTTCCTCCGGTTGCAACCCCTATAGCTATTGCACCCACAGCTTTAACAGCCATATTTACTGCTGCACCACCTTGTTGTTGTGATGAAATATAATCATTTACTCTAAATGCTATATCATGTTTATTTCCAAAAACAGCAGAACCTGCATTATCTAATTGTTTTTTAATTTCAGATAATGATTGTCCATTAGTATACTTATCATATTCTTGTGAAATACCATTATAAGTATTTTTTATAATATTTCTTAATGCCTCAGCTTTTTGTGCATCTGTTGCATTTTCAAATTTTATGCCTTTTTTCTCTAATTCAGTTTTGATAGCAACATCAACAGCATTATTTTTATCTTTTATTTCATTATTTGAAACATTTACTAAATATTCCCCATATTTATTACGCATTGTTGCATAATTTTCTTTTCCATTTATTGCATTTGAAAATTCGTTATAAAAACCATCTTTTTGATATGCCAAGCCTGTTGCCATTGCATAATTTGATTGAAGTTTATTATAACCTTTCATTAAATTAGCATCATATTCAACGCCAAATATCTCTTTAAATTTTGCTTTAAATCCTGCTTCGCCACCTTCTTTTTCTGCTTTTTGCAATTCTCCAATAAATTTTTGATATTGTTGGATATCAGCTTTTACATTTTCATCAAGATTATCAGATCCAACACACCATTTTAAACCTTCATATAAATCTGCACACCAACCATCTTCTGCTAGTTGCTTATTTAAAGCATCAGTATTTGCTGATACTTGATTATTCATTAAATCTATAGTTTCACTTATACCATTACTTTTACTTCTAGTCTTTTCTTCGTGTGTTAATGCTTCTGCAGCATCAATTGCGCCCATTAAATTATTAATTAATCCATCTAATTTTGAAGTCTGACAATACCCAATACCCATTGACCAGTATGAATTTAATTCATTCATACAAGATGTAACAGCTTGTTTTGCTCTATCATCAGTAATATTAGCTTGTTTTACACGTTGTTCTAATGATTTAATAATTTTTTCTACAGCATTTTTTCTTGTTTCTAATGAATTAGCTGTTTCATCAAATATTGCTTCTATTATTGATTCATCTGGAGATATTGTTTTATATTGTTTTAATACCCCAACAACATTATTTGAATTAATTTTATTTAAGGAAGCCTGAAAATCTTTTTCTGATACGCCACCCCAATGGTCATCAAGTGCATCATACATTGTCTGTGCAAGAGTTTTACCTTCTTTTGCTTCTTGTTTATTTTTAGCATCAATTCTTGTTTGTTCACGTTTTTGTTGTCCTACACCAATAGATGAATCTGTAGCATCATTAAATGTTACAATGACTCTCTTACCAACAAGTTCTCCATCTTTTAAATTGGGATTTAATTCTTTCAACTCTTGAATTCGTAAATTTATTTGTCTCTGGGTTGGATTAGTAACTCCTTCTCTTGCGAATGCTCCAACAGCAAGTTCTCTAAATGTATTATACTTTTGTTCTATAAATGTTCGTTTATTATTCTTTCTTGCTTCAACTTCATTTTTTGCAGACTCAATTTCTGCAGCTGTAATTTTATAAGCATTTATTGATTCTTCTTTTGATTGTCTTCCTTCTGTTAATTTTGCAAATTTATCGGCATCAATCTCTCCAGGAATAACTATATCTGAGCCGACGAGGAAATATTGATTTGGTGCAGTTCCTTTTACATTTTCTTTATTTACTGCTATTAAGTCAGCAACACTACAACCAAATTTCTGTGCAATAACTGCTATACTTTCACCATTTTCTACTGTAACACCTTTTGTATTACCATTTCCATCATATTCTACAGAATAGGTATTAGTATCTTGAGTAATAACTTGTGAAGTCTTTTTTGAATTTTGATAAGTTGTCTCTATCGTTTTTCCATTATTAATAATTTTTGTATAAGTTGAACCATCAGAATTTTCTCTTGATTCTTGAATAATTTCATTTCCTTTTTTGATTAAAACTTGTTTATTATTATTTTTATCAAAAATGGTTTCTGTTGTTGTTCCATCAGAATTATAACCATACATCGTTGTTACTTCTTTATCTGTTCCTTTCCCAACAACTTTTGATTTTAATACTAATTTTCCATCTTCATAACTATATTCTTCTTCGGTTTGACCTTTATCTTTTATAACTGTTTTTGCTGTTTTATTCCCATCAGAATCATAAGTAATACTTTCTACATCACCATTACTATCTGTTTTTACTGATTTTGCAGGTTTTGTTCCATCTTCATTATATGTGATTTCTTCTTTTGTTCCATTTGGATATGTTTTTACTGATGATGTTTTTTTACCTTTTTCAAATGTTGTTACTGTTTCACTACCATCTTTAGGATCTACAAAAGTTTCTTCTGCTATTTCGTATTCTCCATTTTCATTCTGTTTGTATTTTGTTGTTGTAGTTCCTTTTTGAATTATTTTTGAACCATCTTTTTGAATACTTTCTTTTGTCCCATCATTATATTCAGTAACAATAGTCCCATCTGCTAAAGTTTGTGAATTTTTAATATTTCCTGATTCTTTTGATAATTTATTTATAAAAGAAAATAAATTTGAACTATCTCCTGTTACACCAATACTTTGCAAATAATTTTCAGCTTCTTTGCTGGATAATTTAGAATCACGACCTCTTTTAGCTGCTTCTTCTATTACTTTCTGTTGAAAAACATTTATTTCTTGAGAATCTAATATTCCATCTTTAGGGTTATTATCTACTTTATCAAATATATTCAAAAGGGTTGAATCTGTAATGGATTCACGTTTAATACCACCTTTAATTTCTGTATTATTATTGTTGTCTTTTCCTTTAAATTTTAAATCACCAAAGTCGATCATTAAAATTCCTTATCCTTTTATAACAAATGTTCTATTATGTTATGAATACTTTTACGGAAATATTATGGTAAATCTTTAATTTTTATTTATTAATTTTTACAAATCTTTATATATATTCTTAAAAATAGATTCATAACATAATAGAACTTATGTTATGATTTTTCTATGGAAAAAGAATTAGTTGTTGAAATAATTGAATTATCAAATCTTGGTGCAGGTATTGCTAAACAAGATGGAATGGTTATTTTTATTGAAAATACTTGCCCTGGAGATGTTGTTAAAATTGAAATTATTAAACAAACAAAAAACTATGCGATAGGAAAACTTTTAGAAGTTATTACTCCTTCTAAATATCGAGTTATTCCAATGTGCCCTATGCAAAAAGTATGTGGTGCCTGTCAAATCCAATTTATTGATTATAATTATCAACTGAAATTAAAAAAGAAAATTGTTGAAGATTATGTGGGGGTAAATAGAAGTAAATCTAAAATTGATGTGAATGTTATGGATACTATTCCATCTCCTCAAATTAAAGAATTTAGACATAAAATTCAGTATCCAATATCTGAAACCCAAAATTCAAAAAGATTAATTGCAGGGTATTACAAACCTAAATCTCATGAAATTGTTAATATCAAATATTGTCCAATTCAACCTAAAATTTGCGATAAAATAATTGAATATATTAGAGAAATAGCTTCTAAATATAATATATCTGGCTACAATGAGAAAAAGCATTTAGGACTTTTAAGACACGTTGTAATAAGAGTTTCAAATTATACCGGAGAAAATTTGGTTACTCTTGTAATTAATGATACAAAAATTTCAAAAAATATAAAAGAATTTGCAAATGATATTTTTAATAATTTTAATGAAGTAGTTGGAGTATGTGTTAATTTTAACAATAAAAAAACAAATTTAATTTTAACTGATAAAACAGAATCAATATGTGGAGTTGATTATATCGAAGAAAAATTATGTGATATTACTTTTAGAATCGGGCCAAATACTTTTTTCCAAGTAAATCCTGAAAGTGCTGAAAATATTTTTAAATATGTAAAAGAATATATTAAAAATAATTTTAATAAACCGACTATATTTGATGCATACGCAGGAATTGCAACTTTTGGAATTGTAATGAGTGACATTGCACAAAAAGTAATAAGTGTTGAAGAAAATAAAGAATCCATTAATCTAGCAAAAGATGTTTTAAAAATAAATAATATTAATAACGTAGAATTATATGCAATGGATACAGCCAAATATCTTGAGGAAACAACAGAAAAATTTGACATAACAATACTTGATCCACCAAGAAAAGGCTGCACGGAAGAAGCATTAGATAAAACTCTCAAAGTTACAAAATCCAAAATTATATATGTAAGTTGTAATCCACAAACACTTATTAGAGATTTAGAATATTTAATTTCAAAAGGTGCAAAAGTAAGTTTTATACAACCATTTGATATGTTCTGCCACTCATATCATGTAGAATGTGTAACAATAATTGATGTAGAATAATTTTTGAATTATTTTTTTGCTGGCATGTTTTGATTAATAAATTGAATAGCTTTATTTCTACATTGAGAATCTAATTTTAAAATCATCATACCATTAGTATTTAAATCTGTATTATTTATAATATATTTATCTTTTGCGAATAACTTTAACATTACTTCTTCTGATACAGAAATTTTATCTTGTCTACTACACATAACTAATATTGGAGTATTTGGTAATTTATAATCAAAAATATTTAATCCTTTCATATCTCTTGATGGAGTTAAAAGTACTATTGATTTTGGAGCTGGATATAATTGTTGAGCAACTAATATAGCAGTATTTGCCCCAATATCACCACCTATAATTGAGTAATCATTAAAAGATACTTTTTTAGTAGTACGCTTTGCTTGATTAATTAAAGCACAAACATCAGATGGATATTTTTTATATATCTTATTAGTAAAATACGTCCAAGATTTTACTCTAAATTTAGCATCTTTATTACTTAAACCATGTCCTCTTAAATCAACTAATAAAACTGCATAACCTTGTTTTAAAAACACATCAGGTAAACTTCCCCATTGCGTTGATGAATAACCCAAAGAATGTAAAAATACAATCGTTGGATAAGGTGCAACTTTAACATCTTTAGGAGTTCTTGGATAAATTAATTTCCCTTTAATAATATGAGCGTCCTGAGTTGTAACCTCAATAACTTTAGTAATATAAGGTTTTTTCTTTTTAGCTGTTGTTGCAGCTAATACGCCAGATACACTAAAAAACATTAAGAGAATAACAACTAAAAGTTTCTTTAACATAAAAAGTTCCTCATATATATTCAAAAGAATTATAGCATAATTATTAAAAAAATGTTACAATTCTATAAAAAAAAAGCAATATTTTAGAGTTTATTATCTTATTATATATATAATATATATAAATTATATAATTAAATAATTATAGGAGTAATTATGACAGTATCACTTGATTCGAATGTTATTTATTTGCAAAATAGGCTAAACATTAACACTAGTCGTATGAACAATTATGCAGATAAATCTGTTGATGAAATTATTTCAGAAGAAGCAAAACAGGGGAATCAATCAGCAGTTGAATATAAACGAGAATTATTTGGTAATGCTGATGAATTAATAAATGGATTTAAACTTGACGATCCAAATAATAAATATAATGTAATAGTTGCAATGAACGATGAGCAACAACAAAAATTGCTTCCAATGTTAGAATCAGAAGATATGGTTTTAGGTTTGAATTTCTTTACAGAAGAAAAACTTCTTAAGATGTTTAACCAAGTACCTCCAGAAGATGCTGTAAATGTAGCATTAGGAACATTCTCTTTAGAGCAAATTGTTATGATGTTACCAATGGAACAACTAGAAAAATTCTTTTATAATGATGACGTAGAAAAAGAACAAGTAATCAAACAACTTGAAAAAATGCCTCCAGAAGTTTTAATTCAGATGATTGAAAGTATTACAGGTGAACCTGCAGATGAAAATGATTCAATGGCATTAATTCAATCTATTGCAGCATTACCAGATGATAAATATAAAGAAACAATGGCAAATATAGATCCAAATGTTCAAATGCAATTAGTTTATCAAATGGCACATGATGATAAAAGAATTTTAGAAGTATTTGATAATTCTGCATATGTTGGGATGTTGCAAAGATTACAAAAACCAGATATTGTAAAATCAATGATTGGTTTAAGTGATGAATCATTGAGAAATATGATGACAGAACTTCCTCCAGATTTATTTGCAATTGTTGCAACACAAGTAGATACAAAAGAATTAGCAAAATTCTTAATGGAAGATTGTCAAAATGTTCTTGAAAAATTGGGTAGTAAATAATTTAAATTAGTATTTAACTCTAACCTTCAGATAAAGAGTCTAATAGCATTTGTAATGCGCATTGAGTAAATTCTTGTTTCATTCTAATTCTACTATATTTAGGATTGAGTTTAAATTCTTGCACGATTGATTTATACCTATTGGTAATCCCAACGTACATAAGTCCAATAGGTTTATCTGGAGTAGCTCCTGTTGGACCAGCAATACCTGTTGTTGAAATTGCAATATCTGCTTTTGTCTTTCGATATAAACCTTCAGCCATTTCTCTAGCACATTGTTCACTTACTGCACCATATAACTTCAAGGTATCTTCTTTAACATCTAGAAGAGCCATTTTTGCATCATTTGAATATGTCACAAAATTAGCTTTTATATATTCAGAACTTCCAGAAACATCTGTAAGTCTAGAACTTAAAAGCCCACCCGTGCAAGACTCTGCAACTGATATTACAAGAGAATGCGTTTTTAAAATCTCAGCTATATCTTTCTCTAAATTTGTATTTCTTTTAAATTTATTAAATATCATAAAATTAATTTATTGCAGTTAAAAAATAATGTCAATATGTAAAAAGAATGATTATACAAAAAATTGTTATATAATATTTTTATGATAGAAACAGAACAACAATTTTTAGATAGAAGGCCACAAAGATTATGTAAAATGTGTGGTAAATGTTGTAGAGTCGTTACAGCATCAATATCTTATGAAGAGATGCAACAAAGAGCAAAAGAAGGAGATAAAGAGTCATTAGAATTTTTAGAATTATTTGAGCCTTTTGAATCTGTTGAAGCTGCAATGGCTGTTGATAAAGAAATTGTTGAGAATATTCCTGACTATCAAAATAGGACTTTTTATACTTGTAGATTTTTAAAAGGGAATCTTTGTTCCAGATATGAAACAAGATTGGGAGTTTGTAAAAGGTTTCCAAGTTCGCCTTGGGCTGTTTACCCTCCGGGATGTGGTTATGAGGGGTGGTTATTCGTTGAACGAGAAAAAATAATGAAATATGTTCGAGGATTAAAAGAAGAACAATTAAAATATAAAATGATGTTAAAAACAAACCCTAAACTTAAAGAAAAACTAGAACAGTTAATCTCAGCCATAGATGAAAATATAAAACTATTTGCTAAATACGGTTCTGAAAAATGGTAGGGGTAAATAAATTTGGTTTTATTGCAGCTTACTCATTAGAACTACAGTAGGGTAGGGGTAAAATATTATGACTAAAAATATTGTACTAATTATTCCCAATAAACTTTTTTGCCATTAATCATTTCAAGAGACCTTAGGTCACTAATTTTATTATCACCTAAAGTTAGGTTTCCACCAATTTTTTTCAATTTCTTTAAGCTTGTTAAACTTGAACCATCTAAATTTAAACTTGATGAAACTTCTGATACATTCTGCATTAAAGCATTTTCATCAACACCTAAATCAAATAGAGTATATTGAGCATTATATTTTGGATTATATTCAGTAATAATATATGTACCATCAGGAGCATTTTCAACATTTATATTCAATAGTTTAAATATACCTAAATAATCGTTATTTTTTTGTAAATCAGCAATTTTTTTTCTTAAACTATCAAATTGGGGTTTCGCATTTAATGCTGTTTTAATTTGAGTTTCATGACCATTATAATTATTTTCTTTAACCCAATTAGCGATTATTTGAGAATAAGCTACTGGGACAGTTGAATCCTGATTATAACGTTTTTGAATTTGAGTTATTGTTCCATCTGTTTCATTGATAGCCACTTGAGAATTACCATTTTTATCAACAAAGAAATGTAAATTTCCACCTTGTAAATAGCCGTGAGCATTTTCAAATCTTAAACACCAACTTGACCCCTCTGCCAATGCTTGAACCATTGCAATATGTTCATCATAATGAGATTCACCTTTTTTACTTCTTGGTATTGTTACCCATTTTCCTTCAATACCATCAAATAAAACTTCTTGAGTTGTATATTTATTTATTGCTTTTTGTTTAGTTTGTTGTGCATATATTTTACTAAATGACACAGAGCTATTTTGTTCTAATAGTGCGTTATATGTTGCTTCAAAACTTTCATGTGTAACTGCAGGAGGAGTTACAGCATTATTTGGACGCATTTCTTTTGTTATACCATCCATTACTAATAAATGTACAAAAACATCATCTTTATAATTACTTTCTTCAGTTAAATATTTATACCAATTAGCTATACCTTCTTTTCTTGCTGCATTATATTGGGCATAATTACCTGTTGCAACATAATTAGGGTTATTTTCAAAATCTATTATTTTATCAAGCCTTTCTTTTGCCCAAGCTTTGAATCTTTCAGGATTTCCCCAGATATTTTGATCTATTTCAGTTTTAAACTTATTTAATACAATTTTTTCGACACCAACAATATTATCTAGCGAACGAAGTTTAAATGTTGGAACTTCAGCAGGTTTTACATTTTGAGCTTTTACTTCAACTTTTGCTTTTGCTTTTAATGCATCTAAATCATAATTATTTGCTATTAAATTATTTTTTATTTCTATTGGTAAATTATCAATTCTTGAAATTAAATCTTCACGCACTTTACCATTTATACGAGATTTTAATTCAATATCTGACATATTTTTCACTGCAGATAAATTTGTAGCAAGTTTTATATCATCTATACCAGATTGTTTTAAAACTACTATATCTTTTATAATATCAGGCCTAAATATTCCATTCATATTTGATAATGGACTACCTGTTGCAATATTAAATACATTCTTAATTTCTTTAACAGGAACTCCTACTTGAGCTAAAGCGCAAACGGCTTCTAATTTTGTTTTATCTACAATCCCGTTTTCTTGAGCCATTTTTACATAATTAGGCGCCATTTTAGGATGAACGCCTAAAGCTACTAATTGGCTTTCTGCATTTACTATATCTTCAGATTTTGCAGATTCTATTTCTGTTTTTACAACTTTTGCTTCTTTTGATTCTTTTTTATTTATATTAGTCTCTTTTTCAGAATTTAATTTTAACTGAGTTTTTGACAATTCATTTATACTCTTTAGATCTAAACCATTATCTAAATTTGTATTTAACCAATTTCTTAACTCTAGTCTTTCATATATATTTTTAAAATCATCATAGTTTTCTTTTGTATCAATATATTTTGCAATACTCGCTATATGATTGCTATTTAAAGTTTGATCATTATACAAGTCTTTTATCATAGCTAATTTTGCGTCGTCAAATCTAACTGCAGATAATATAATAGCAATATCTTGTTGAGGAACCTTTTTATCTTTATATAATTGCCTTGCAAAATTTAAATTCTTTTCATTAGTATTTTCAACTATTTTTGAAATATATGCTTTAGCAAAATCTTTATCGTTACATAAGTCTCTTGCAAATGCTTCATTTTCTTTATTGATTAATCTTATAATATCTGCAACATATTCTTTAGGAAAATCATTATCTTTACATAAATCACGCGCAAATTTTTCATTTTGTTTATTTGCGTTTTTTACAATATTCGCAATATTTTCTTTAGGGAAATCTTTATCATTACATAAATCTATCGCAAATGATTGATTTTCAGTATTTGAGGCACTTATAATATCTTTGATTATATCTGAAGGAAATTCAGGATTTGAATATAATAATTTAGCTATTTTAATATTATCGTTATCAACTTTTAAAAGAGAGCTTAGAATATCCAAATCATCCATTCTAGCATTATATTTATTATAAATATCATATTTAGTAGCTATATTAGCTCCTAAATCATATTCATAAGGATTTCTAGAAGTATTAATGTCCAAATTATTATTAACTAAAGTAGCAAGAATATAATTATTATTTGTTTTTATATTGAATAATTTATGTAAGAATTTTGGATCAATATTTTCAGTTCCTAGATTTTCTTTAATTAATTTATTGGTTAAAATATCAATTTTTTCTTGAAGTTGTTGTATTGATAAATTATCATTTCTCATAATATCGATTATTGTGCTATCATAATTAACACCATAATCTTTCAGTAATGCAAAAATATCAACAATATTATAATTTTTATACGATACTATCATTTGCAATATATTTTTATCCATCTCAAATGTGAGATTTTTCTCTTTTAAAGCTTTAACTCTTTCATTTGCTATTTTAAAATCAACATCCGGATTCCAGTTATATGTAATATAGTTTTCTACACTATTTCTCATCCCACCACTATAAGAGTTATCTTTAAACAGTTCAGGTAGAGATTTTATATATTCAGCAGCCGCTTCATAATCACCATTTTTTAAATTAAAATCATTAAAAAAACTATTCCAAGATGGATATGCATTAACTTCATTAAATGCTTCTAGCATTTTAGCTACACCACCAATATCTTTAACTCCTATATTATTTAATTCAGAAATAAAACTGGTTGGACTATTTACATTACTAGGCATATGTGCAAAACTTTCAATTTGAGCGTAAGCATTTAGGAAATCAAGATAATCTTGAGAATTGTTTAAAACATCTTCACGAGTTGCAAAACTCATTATATAATTAGCATATTTATCCTTAAATTCTTTAGAAATATTATTAATAAAATCTTTAGCCTCTGTTGGATCTTTTAAAGCTAATAATTTAATAATACTCTCACGAGAAACAGTTCCTTTTTTGTTCCAAGAAAAATCAAATCCATATTTCTTTGAAAACTCCGATATTTTTTTGAAATCTGCCAATGCTTCGACTGGATCATTATAATTTGTGTCAATATTTAAATTTTTTAATTTATCATGTTCAACTTTAAACTCTTGTATAAATTCAGGAGTTATTTTTGATGGATCTTTTATTGACAATGCATCTCCTATATAATAATCAGTTCCAAGTGCTTCAGAAATTTGCTTATTAGCAATTATTTTTTCAGGAGTATATTCGGCAATTCTTTCAGGTGCATATTTATATAGATCAGTGAATTTTTCAAAAATATCTTTAAATGGGGTTCCTGTTTGTTGATATATTTCAACGCTTTTGTTCCATACTTTTTCATAATCAGGATTGTCTTGTGATTCTTCCCATAATTTTACCAATACTTCTATAGATTCTTTATCATCACTAGTCTTAAACATATGTTGAATTTGTTGAAGATTGTCAGAATTAATAAGCTTCATTACTTCAATTTGTTGACTATCAGACTCTATATCTAATAACGACTCTTTTATTTCATTTACAGACATTTCATTAAAGTTAGAATCACCTTCATATTTACTAACAATATCGATAGCATTTATGTAAGCATTTAATGCTTCAGTATCTCTTACTGCATTTCTAATTTCAGCAATATCAGACTCTGTTAGATTATATTGTCTTAGAATATTATTAGCTTCTTGAGTTGAAATAGTTTTTTTATTTTCAAAAATTTCTTTATAAGAGAAAGATTGTAAAGTCTTTTCTTGTTTTACAGTTGGAATCCCCTCATCTGCTTGATTAATATGATTTACTTGGTCATTAGGGTGTATATTATGATTTGTGGTACTTCCATTTACCCCATTTACCTCATTTACCCCTACCCCTTCATTTACCCCTTCAATAGCTTTTTGAAGTTTTATAGCATCAGCATCGGTTAAATCTAATGCACTGAATGATTGTTTTATCTCTTTTATTGCCTCTGTTGGGTTTGATTTTAAACTTCTTAATTT
>CALUWB010000018.1 GCA_944324375.1 Candidatus Gastranaerophilales bacterium
GTGACAAGAAACAAATTAATTGATTACAATCATCAATAATTTCTCTGTTGCAAACCCTTGAAGCATCAGCTAGAGTCATCATTGCTCTATCAGCATGCTCTACAATATTAGGAACGCCTATTAACTGGTCTTGGACATCACTAGGTTGTTGTCCTATGGTTTGAGGTAAAATAACTTTTAATTTTTGAGGATTTGCTTTCATAGCACCTCTTATAGCAGCAGCATTTGTTCCATATGAACCACCAGATGTAATAATAGTATTACCTTGTCCAACAAGTGCTGTTGTTAATGTTTCAATCATTTGTTGGTGTGTAATTGCAAGGTTTCTTGAACCAATTATAGCAATTCTTTTAGCAGGTTGCTTAATTGTAGCTAATTCCATTGATAATTCGTCAACAGTGTCAGGCGAAGAATCACTTACATCCATTTTATCATCAATGGGAACCATAATAGATGATGCTTGGTTTTCATTATTATTATCTGCTAAATTAATTGTATCTGACATTTTTTCACCTTCTAATTGCAATGTACATTCTTTTCGTGTATGGTAATGATATCATAAAACTTTGATTTTGGAAATAGGGGATGGAAAATTTATTAGCTAATTTAAATGAACAGCAGTTAGAGTCTGTTAAAACGACTAAAGGTTCTTTACTTATTCTTGCAGGTGCTGGTAGTGGTAAGACTAAAGTTTTAACTTCTCGTATAGCTTATATGATTAAAAGTGGTGTAAGAGCCCATAATATATTGGCAGTAACATTTACTAATAAAGCAGCGAAAGAGATGCGTGAAAGGCTTTCAGCTATTTTAGGAGAAGATGTTGTTAAGTATATGTGGGTTGGAACATTCCATAGTATTTGTGGTCGTATTTTAAGACAAGATATTGATAATTATTCTTTCCAATCAGGTAAAAAGCTTGATAAAAATTTTACTATTTATGATGAACAAGATTCTATTGCTGTTATAAAACAAGCTATAAAAAAATTAAATCTTGATGATAAAACATATCAACCAAAACTTGTAAAAGCTGTTATTTCAAATGCAAAGAATAAAATGCAAGATGCTTATACATTTGCAACTTTTGCGAGAGATTTTAAATCTCAACGTATTGCTCAAATTTTTGAAGAATATGAAAATGCTTTAAATAATAATAATGCAATTGATTTTGATGATATGTTAATGCTTTGTGTAAAACTTTTAGAGCAAAATCCGGAGGTTAGAGAAAAATATTATTCACGATTTGAACATATATTAGTTGATGAATTTCAAGATACTAACCAAGCTCAATATAATTTAGTAAGAGCTTTGTATACAAATTATATTCCAGAAAATGAACTCCCTGAAAACCGTTCATTATGTGTTGTAGGCGATGTTGACCAATCTATTTATAGTTGGCGTGGGGCTGATTTTAAAATTATTTTAAATTTTCAAAATGATTTCAAAAAATGTAAGTTAATAAAATTAGAACAAAATTATCGTTCAACAGCTGCAATATTGAAGGCTGCAAATGCTATTATTGAAAATAATCAAGAACGCGTTGACAAGGTTTTATACTCAAATAAAGGTGATGGAGAAAAAATTACCTATTATGAAGCAGATGATGAAGCTGATGAAGCTAATTTTATTGCATCAACTATAAAGAAAACTTCTGCAAATTATAATCAATTTGCGATTCTTTATAGAACAAATGCTCAATCTCGTTCATTAGAAGAAGCCTGTATTGCAGCTGGAATTCCTTATAAAATTTATGGGGGCTTAAAATTCTATGATAGAAAAGAAATTAAAGATGCTATTGCGTATTTAAAATTGATTTATAATACAAATGATTCGCAAAGTTTTAAAAGAATTGTAAATGTGCCAAAGCGTTCTATTGGAGAAACGACCTTAAAACATTTGCAAGAATATGCAGATGAAAATGATATAAGTTTATTTCAGGCAGTAGAAAGAATAGAAGATATTTCTGCAATTACTGCAAAAACTCGTTCAAAATTGATTGATTTTGCAAAATTAATTACTAATTTTAAAGCAGTAGAAAAGAATTATCCATTACATGAATTTATTGGGCTTGTTATTGATAAAAGTGGTTATGTAAGAGAATTAGAGCAAGATGGATCTCCTGAAGAGCTTGCAAGAATAGAAAATTTACAGGAATTAGTAAATGTTGCAAGTGAGTTTGAACCTGAAGATAAAGATAATAGATTAGGCGAATTTCTTGCTCAAGTTGCTTTGGTATCTGATATTGATGGAATGGAAGAAATTAGTAATAATGTTACATTAATGACTCTTCACTCTGCTAAAGGATTAGAATTTCCAATAGTATTTTTAGCTGGTGTTGAAGAAGGAATATTCCCTCATTCAAGAACGTTTAATTCATTATCAGAGTTAGAAGAAGAACGAAGATTGATGTATGTTGGTGTTACACGTGCAGAAGAAAAACTTTACATATCATCAGCTAAAAGAAGACAAATGTGGGGTGAATATAAATACTATAATCCAAGTAGATTTATAGAAGAAATTCCTCCTCAATTGTTAGATTCAACATCATCAAATGGTGAATATTCATCTGAAAGAACATTTAGAAGTGCTGTTAATAAAATAAAAGCAAATAATTCTAAATCAGAGTGGGGTAGTAGTTCAAAATCAACCTCTATTCCAACAGGAAGTTTTGGAACTAATTTTGTAGCACCTAAAGGTGTTCAAAGTTTAAGTACACCACAACGAAAATCTAATTCAGGGTTTGGTTCAGATTTTGTTGCTCCAAAAGGTGTTGGTGGTCTAAGTAATCGTTCTAATCGAACTCCTCAAAGGACAATTTTGGTAAAAAGTCAAAAAAATAAAGAAATGGCACAAAAAAGAGCAGAAGAAAGTGCTAAAAAGTTTTTTGAAAACAATTCGATAAAGAAAATGTTAGAAGAAAAAAGACAACAAGAAGCAATGCAAGCTCAGCAAATTAAAGAAAAAGAAGAAAAACAATCTCAAATCGAGTATTTCTTTAATGTTGGAGAAAGAGTATTTCACGAGAAATTAGGAATAGGACATATTTTAGACATTACACAAATTGGTGAAAGCACAATGTATACTATAGATTTTGGTAAAATGGGTAAAAAGGCAATGGACGCTGCTTATGCTCATTTAAAGAAATTTTAAATTAACTAGCAAAAATATATTTTATTTGTTTTAAATAAATATGACCCCAATTAATTTTAAAGCTAGTTTTTTAAAAACTGTATATATTCCTAAAAAAGTATCTGATTCTAATTATAAGAAACAGGAAGTTTCAATTGTTGAATTAGATCCTAAAAATAAAAAAGATGTAATGGCATTAGCAGAAACTGCTTGTAAGTGGGAGAATGTAGCTCCTGGTTATTCATCTGAAATATATAACGAAGCTCTTAAAACAAAAATGTATCCAGATGTTATTGCTGAACATTATTACGCATTAACTAGGCAAAATGAAGACTATGAAAATTTGTCTGCTGATAAAATATTAGGTTTAGCTTTATATTCTGAAAAAAATGATATTCATAATGAATTAAATTGGTTGCAAGTAAATCCTGAAACTAATAAAAAGAATTCTACAGAGAGAAAGTATAAAAATATAGGAACTGAATTAGTTAATTATATAAAGCAAATTGCAGATAAACCGATATATGTTCAATCGGCAGATGATGCTATGAAATTTTACGAAAAAAATTCCTTTAAGCATATTGATTCAAGTTATCAAGCAATTATGCTTTGGCAAGGTTAAATTTTTTTATTAAAAAGTTTAATTAATAGATTATTTTGTAACAAAATGTTAAGATAATTATAATCCTTTGGTTAATATAATAAAATTAATGAAAATGTCTAAGATCCTTTATTGATAAGGTTTTTCTTGCTTTTATGTTTTTTGATGATAAATTTGAACTTTGATTATAAAAAGTAGCTTAAAACCATGTAGGGACATGGTTTTAAGCCTCTTTACTATTTGCTCTTAGACCATATGGTCTATAAATAGTTTAATCTTTGGGTTGATGTTCCATCTGTATAAAACATGTACTCTATCATTAGGGAGAGAGAAAAATTCATGAAAAAAGTATTTTTAGTATTATTTATTAGTTTATTTACTGCGATGTCTGTATTGGCATCTGATAACGTGCTTCAAAGTGTTCAAATTGAACCAATGGGTGATAGTTTTAATATTGTATTAGTGGCTGATAATTCTGTTTCAATCAAGAAAACAGTTCAAGCTCCTAATAGAATAATGTTAAGTTTGAAAGGTATAAGAGCTTCAAAAACATTAAGTACAATATATAAAAATGTTTCAAATGTGGACAATATTATTGTTGAACCATTTGGGGTAGATGGTTTAAATATTATGTTTCAAGCAGAGAATGCATCAAATGCTTCTGTAACGTTTGATTCTATTGTTTCTTCTGTAAAAGTTCAAGATAGAGCAAATCCTAAAAAAGAAATATTATTAAATGCTCCAATAAATACTTATTCTCCAATATATAAACAAGAAGAAGATACAACAAAATCATCTGTATTATCAAATATTCATTATTCTGGTTTAATATCATTGATTAAAAGAAGTTTATCAGGAAAAACAACTGGAACAATGTTAACATTTGGATTTTTCGGCCTTTTATTCTTGTTAGGTGCTAAATTAATAAGAGGTAAGGATAATGAAATAACAGTTGGTTTATCTCAGGGTTTGCGTAATAGAGATATTAACAACACAAAAGAGGTTGTTAATCTTACTCCAGGGTATAAAAATGCTACAAACAAGCCATATACAACAATGAATTATGGATTAAGAGCATATCAAAACAGTACTCAATCTCCTTATTTACAACATAATAATAGTTCTTTAACAGCTCAAAAATTATCTTCATTGCCTAAAAGGAATTTAATGGCTGATTCAGTATCTAGTAATAATTCTGTAAGAAGAAATGTATCTTCTCAAACAAGAGTTCCTAGGCCACAACAAAATGTTGCAACTCAAACAAAAATTCAGCCAAAACGAGTTGACAGTATGAAATTTTTAGAATCAATGTCTGAAATTTATGAAAAAAGTGGACGTCCTGATTTAGCAAATGGTATAAGAACTAAATTAACTAAAATTAATAGATAATAAAATACATTTTATAATAAGCACATTTAAAGCCGGTTAAATCACCGGCTTTTTTTTCTAAATAAAATTTAAATATTTAACCAATAGTGTGCATAGTATCAAAGATTTCTTTTCTTTGTACCCATATTTCCATTCCTAAATTTTCTCCTTCTTTATGAAGTTTATCTTTTATATCTTTAAAAGAAACTTGAGAATTGTTAATATCACAAAGCATAAACATTACAAAATGTCCTTGCATAAGTGTTTGTTTAATGTCTTCAATATTAACATTCAATTCTGCTAATATAGTAGCAACTTTTGCAACTATTCCAACTTTATCAGTTCCTGATACTGTAATTATAATTTTATTATTAGTTGTCATAATATCCTTTCCTATGAGAATAAACTATTAATTTTATCCACAATATCTTGAGGGTCAATTTCGTTTGTTACTTTATTTATATCTTGAGCTATTTGATATAATTTAGCAGCTTCAATTTTATCCCCAACGATAGTGATAGCTCTTGCTAGATTAAAATGAGCTAACGCATAGTTAGGATTTGTTTCTGCAGATTTTTTGAATAACTCAATAGCTTTTTGAACTCTACCTAAATCATCAAGATAAATAACTCCTAAATTGTTGTATGCAATATCATAATTTTCGTCATATTTGATAGCTAGTTCGTATTCTTTAATAGCCTCTTCAGTATTGCCTTTACCCCAATGTAAGAATCCTAAATTACAATGTATTTTAGCATTTTCAG
Source organism: Candidatus Gastranaerophilales bacterium (assembly GCA_944324375.1). Lineage (GTDB taxonomy): Bacteria > Cyanobacteriota > Vampirovibrionia > Gastranaerophilales > Gastranaerophilaceae > UMGS1585. The sequence goes on from CALUWB010000018.1 coordinate 5,860, forward strand.
GTTCAAGTTCTAATGCTTTTCTGTATACATTAACAGCATTATCATAATCTTCTTTATCATAGAAGGCACTACCAAGGTTAATATATATATCAATATCTTCAGGAGTTAAAGTATACGCATTTTGATACGAGCATATTGCTGCATCAAGATTGTTTTGATTTTCTTGATATACAAACCCTAATGTTTGAGCTATAACACTTGTCCATCGTTTATTTGGATTTAATGTTATTGCAGCTTGATATTGTGAAATTGCTGCAGGTATTTCACCTTTAACATAGTATAAATTTGCTAAATTTGAATGAAAATCAGGAACTGTTGGCATTATAGAAATAAGTTTTAAATAAATATCTATTGCTCTGTCATAGTCTCCTTGTTCTTCATAGGCTTGGCATAGATGTCTATATGCAGGGATATTTAAACTATCTAGCCATACAGCCATTTTGTATTCTGTTATTGCATCTTCAAAATGTCCTATAGCTAAATATGCGTCACCTAATAAACAATACAAAGGTACAAAACCTGGGGCTTTTTCAATAGCATTGTTATATAAATATATTGCTGCTTCAATGTTTCTTATTTGTATATAATAAAAACCTTTTATTAAAATAGGGAAAAATCTTAAATAAGAGATTGTTCTATATAAATTAGAAATAGCTTTTTTATCAAAAATAAATGTTGTAATTGATAAAAGTTGTTCTAATCTAGATTTGAATGTTTTTTTGAAATCTCTAAATGATGATGCTTGATATAGTTTGTGTAACAAGTAATGAGCACAAGAATTTCTAAAAGGTTTATATTTTACTGCTAATTTTGCAGCATTAATCGCTTCAAAAAAGTATGCTTTTCTCGTATATGTTTCAGCTAACATATAGTACGCTTTAGCATATTTAGGATTTTTTTCTATTGCTAGGTTTAAATAATTAATAGCTTTATCTAAATCCCCTTTATAAAATTGAGCTTTTCCAATTTTATAGTATATTTCAGCAGAATTCATATAAGTTTCTAATGCACATTGATATTCTGTAATTGCTTCATCTATATATTGACAAGAATTGAAAATATCTAAATGCCATTGTAAATACAAATCTCCTAATTTGATATGAAGTTTTGCATTGTTAGGGTCTTTTTGTAAGTCCAATTGGCAGCGTTCAATAGCTTTTTTTACTTTATTATTTTTATTTTCAGTAGTTGTGTTATCAATCATATTCATATTATCTTCCATTATTGTTGTAAATCAAGTTCGCAAAAATCTAATAAAACTTGTTTGTCTTTATATGCAATTTTGTGAATAACCATTCTATAGACTCCAGCTGGTAGTCCTTTGTTATCTTTTACTTGTCCTTTAAATAATATTTTTTTATTTGTTGGTTTTAAAAGTAATTTACAATCAAAAATAGAACCAGCTTCAAGAGGGACATCTGAGTAATACCTTAAACCTCTTGTACTTATATCAATAATTTGGGTTTCTACATTTCCAAGAAGAGGTCTAAAAATGATTAAATCACAGCTTGCTGAATATCTTTTTATTCTTCTTCTATTATTAATGTTAATATTCTCAGAGTCATATTCAATCGTAAATTCTTTTTCAGTTGGAGAAGTTAAAACAATAGATTCTTGTTCTAAGATTCCAAGATGAGAAAAAACGTTAATAGTAAGTTTTGTTCCTGTTTGTAGATATTGATTATAACGTTCTGCGGCTTTGGGCAAATTAATTTTTAATCTGTCATAATAAATTTTTTCAATGTAGCAATCCATTTCAATAATTTTATTATCAGCTTCAAAGATTATTTTTGCCTTTTGGTTTTCCTGAAACAATGCCATAAGTTTATTTTAATTAATATAAACCAAAAAAGCAAGATATCTATTTATATATAAGTAAAAATAAAAGCCCTCGTTAAAAAGGAGTTATAACGAGGGTATAATCAGTAAAAGAGACATTTATAATATTGTTTCATGTTTTTTTTTAGAATTCCAATAAGAATTAGTGGATTAATATAATAATTTAGAATATAATTTTATTATGCGAAAAATTATATTAACACTTTTATTATGTATACTTTGTACTAACTCCTCTTTTGCAGAAATTCGTGTTCCAAAAGTTACACTTCACAAATCTAATTCTTCAAGTAAAGAAGTGGAAACTAAAGAAATTGAGAAAGTTGATAAGGTAGAATCAAAGCCAATTAAAAAAAATATTAAAAAAGAAACCAAAATAAGATCAAAAGATTCTAATACAAAATCAAATATTAAAGAGGTTAAAACCCCCAAACAAATAAAGGATTTATCTAAAAAATCAAGTACAGTAAATTCTAATTCTGATCAACAAATAAAAAAAATAAATATAAAAAATCCTTTTAAAAAAGATAATATTTCTATCGGCGAAGAAATGGTATCAAAAGAGCAAATAAAAGAAGAATTAAAAAGGGTTCAAGATTTATCTCAGCAAGCTCTTGCATTGTATAATGATAATAGTTTAGATGAAGCATTAAGTGTATATTTAAAAATTCCGGAAAAGTATAGAACGGCACAGGATAATCTTTTAATAGGTAATATATTATTAGATTTAGGTAGACGAGAAGACGCTATTTTCATGTACAAACGAGCTATTCTAGTGGATGAGTATTATTATAAACCTTATTACAATATTGGTAATATATGCTTAAATGATGATAAGTATTTTATGGCAATAGATTATTATAAAAAAGCAATAAAATATGGGCCCGACTTTTCATATGCATATTATAATTTAGCCTGTGCATATATAAAAACAGGAGATTTAAAGAGGGCAAAGTCAAAATTAATAAAAGCTATAGAATTAAAAAACACAGAGCCAGATTTCCATTATAATTTAGCTTATGTATATAAAAAATTAGATAAACCTAAATTGGCTCAAATTTATTTAGATAATTATAATAAATTAACTAACGGTCAATAACATTAAGAAATTCATGATACATCCCCATTCTATAATCTCTAGCAGCTTGTGAGGTATTAAAAGTATTATTATAATTACTTTCATGATCACCATAAGTTGTTCTATTATATGAATTCATCATTTCATTATGAGTGTTTGTGTATGGAGAAAGTGGAAATAAATCGTGCATTTGCATAAATACTGGTAATTTATATCCAATATCTTCATAAGCATTAAGAGCATTTCCTAATCTATTTCTTCTTTGTTCAAAAGAGATTGCACCATTGTCATTGTCATCAGAAATAATTGGGCCAGCTGCATATTCATCGTTCCAACGTTGTTTTTTATATTCGTGCATGACACTTTCATAGTTGTCTGCTCTTCCCCAATCATTTCCGGCTGTTAACCCTAAATTATTAAATCTGGAATCGTCATTACATTTTTCTCCAATAAGTGATATATCTTGACGTCCTGTTTTTTCTCGGATTTGACTTGTAATCCATTGCATTTGCTTATAATTTGGGACTCTACCATTTCCACAGTAATTTCCCATATCATAGTCTCCGACATGCTTTGCGCTATCAAAATATATTGCGTCAAAACCTAAATCAACAGCCCAACAGCATGCATCGATGAATGCCTTTTCATCTTTGTCCCAGTTAAATGGTCTTCCTTGAACGGTCATTTGTCCTTCAGATAAAGGCATTCTAATCCCTGTTTTTAAACCTCTAATATGAGCTAAATCATTAAAAGCTTTAACTTGTTCATCATCTCCCATTCTTTCTTGTCCTCTAGAGAGATTTTTTGATAAAAGAGTTCTAGAGATTCCAGAATGTAAATCCACCGTGTATAAAGAACCATATCCTGTTTTTCCATCATTATCTCTATACATAGGTGGGTATAGTTCAGATAAAATTACACAATTAGCAATACTTTTACTAGATGGAGGAATTGCAGGAAGAAGTTTTAGCGTATTTAACAATCCTTCTTCTTTAGTATCTCCATATGCTTGTGCAATAGTTCTAGGATTAATTTCTATATAATTAGCACGACGCCCCCATTTATCTCCGTAATTTGGAGATAAAACATATCCAGGAATATCCAAATGATTATTAAGTGTACAAATGCTTTGGATTGCTTGTTCAGGTGTTCTTTTAAGTAAATCTTCAGGGTTTGTTGTTACCCATTTTTTATTTGTACCTGTATAATATGTATTATAATCAGTTTCATTATCTCTATATATTTGGTTTCTTCCTGTTAAAATCCAGAATAATTTTTTAGCAGGTTGTTGATTCCCATAATATCCTTTAAATTTTATTCCTGCTACATTATAGTTGGCAAGAGTTTCCATTCCTTCTTGGTTATTATTGGTTTCGAAATTTTCACTAACATGCTTAACGTCAGATTTATTATTTGACGTATTTTGTTGATAGTTCATTCGGATATTATTTTTTCTGATTTCCATATATATTATATAAAACCAAATATTATAAAAATTGCTAGAATTATTTAAATTGTTTTTATATTTTTACAAAATAAAATCATCATCAATATCGACTTCTAAATTATCGTCATCTGATTCATCAAGTATAGAATTTTTATCGTCGTTTTCTTTGTTTTTATCTTCTTTTTTCTTTCTTTTAACATATACTCCCATACTTCCACCTGCTTCAGCATTTGAAGAATATGGTTTAAAAGGATCTGCGCCACCAATTCCAAAACTCATAATTTATACCTCTTTTTTATTATTATAATTTATTTGTTACAAAAGTGCTATATCTTTTTTTTTAAGTTAGAATATTTTTAATGGGAAGAATTAAACAATTATCAAAACATATTATAAATCAAATTGCAGCAGGTGAAGTTATTGAGAGACCTTTTTCTGTTGTAAAAGAGTTGGTAGAAAATTCAATAGATGCTGGAGCAACTAAAATTAGTATAGAAATTTCTAATGAATGTCGCGATATTAGAATTGCTGATAATGGTTCTGGTATTCATCCAGATGATATTATTCTTGCATTTTCAAAACATGCTACAAGTAAAATTAGTGATACTAATGATTTATATAATATAAGAACTTTAGGTTTTCGTGGTGAAGCATTATCAAGTATAATTTCTATTTCCAAGTTAACTTGTATTACTCGTACGAAAGATTTTGAAGTTGGAACAAAGGTAACATGTGAAAATTCAGAAGTTCATAAAATTGAAACAGGTTGTGCTATTGGTACAATTATGGAAGTAAAAGATTTATTTTATAATTTACCAGTAAGATTAAAGTTCCTAAAAAATCCCAAAACAGAATTCGCTTATATCTCTGAATTAGTTTATTCTTTAGCAATAGTAAATCCCAATATAGGTTTTGAATTAAAGAATAATGATAAAGTTGTATTAAAAACCAATGGTTTAGGATCTTTACCTGAAGTGATAAAAACAATGTATTCAAAAACATTGTTTGACAAACTAAGAGCTGTAGAAGGAATTGATAATTTATCTGGATTTAAAATAACAGGGTATGTAAGTAATCCTGATTTTACTCGTTCAAGTAAAAAGGATTGTCATATATATGTAAATTCAAGAACAGTAAAATGTCCTGTATTTTTGAAGGCAATCGATACTGCATATAGAAATATGTTGCCAACAGGAAAGTATCCTTTTGTTGTTCTTAATTTAAAGATTCCAACAGATGAAATAGATGTAAATGTTCATCCTACCAAAAAAGAAGTTAAGTATAAAAATCCAAATCAAGTATTTAATTTCATAAGAGCCTCAATTGAAAATTCATTATCAAATATTGAACGTATAAATACATTGCAAAATAGAAATAAAAATGAAGACGATGTTCAAGTAGAAGAACCAGTAAATGAAGTAATTCAAAATTTGTTATTTAATTCTAATGAAAGTAATTCCGATAATGATCAAAATTATAAAGAAGTAATTCATCCAAATTTTATAAAACCTGTAAAAGTTTATACTCCAGAGTCTGTAAAAAGTAATGGTTTTATTGAAAGACCGAAAATTGTAGGACAACAAATTGAAATAAAATCAGATGAAAATATAATAGGTCAGTATAAAAAAACTTATATATTAATTGAAAAGGATGAAGGTTTAGAAATAGTAGATCAACATATCGCAGATGAAAGATATATTTATGAAACGCTAAAAAGTCAAAAAGAACCTGCGTCACAATTACTGTTCATTTCAGATATAATCGAACTGTCACCTATTGAGGCAGAATTAGTTCGTAATAATATAGAAAAATTTACAAAATTCGGTTATGGGATTGAATTTTTAAATGATACGGATATTATGTTTAAAAAAGTTCCTCAGTTATTGTCAAAAGTATCTCCCAAAGAAATTATAAAGGATTTGTTAGAAAATTTGGAAGGAGATTTAGACAATTTAGAAGAAAAGATTTTGATAACAACATCTTGTAAAGCTGCAGTAAAAGCTAATACTCCGTTAAATATGTTTCAAATGCAAGAGATAATTAAACGTTGGAGGAATTGTAATCACCCATATACTTGTCCACATGGGCGTCCGATATCAAAAATTTTATCTCATAATGAAATAGCATCATTTTTTATGAGGAATAAATAATATCAATATTTATTAATTTGTTAACTAATGTAACAGATTAATAAAAGTATCTAAAGAAAAGTCTATTATATACCGTTAACAATTTTGTATAAGAATTTGGAAACGGGAAAAATGGGATTATCGTCATCACAGGCAAGATTGTTGTCTTTGACATCAAGAATGCACGATATAGAATATAAAGCACAGAAGCTTGAAGCACAAAAACTTCAAATGGCTAATGAATCAACTCATGTATACCAAGAGTATGAAAATGCTTTAAATTCAACAAAAATCCAATATAAAACAATTGGTGCAGATGGCTCTGCAAATTTTGTAGATGCCTCATATGCTTCATTATGCACTTATCAAGCAGGTTCTTATACACAATATGCATTAGCAGATACCCGAACAAATTTTATATACGTACCACAAAACATTGCAGATGAATTCAATAAAGCAACATCAGGTGAAGACTTTGCATTAAAAATGTCAGGTTTAACAACTATTCCAAACGGTGGTGATACTACAGGAGGTGAACTTAAACCTGTAAACCCAGATACAACCGGTAATATTGCACTAAGCAGAGGACAAAAAACATCTGCAAATATAAATACTACACCAATAACATTAACCCTAAAAAATCCATTAGGTGGCAGCAACTATACATACACTATTTCTTCTGATACAAATACAAAAGCAAATTTTGAATTTTTAAACAATGGAAGACTAGTAATCAAAGGTAGTGGATTAAAAATAGATGCATCTGCAAGTTCTACACAAAATGATGATATTATCCTTTTAGGTAGTAATAATACTTTAAATACAAATGGAGGAAATGATATTGTAAGAATTGGAACTGTTTATGGTTTTGAAGGTAATTATCATACTAGAAGTTCTAATAATACAATAAATACAGGAGCAGGAAATGATTATATAACAAATTATGGTAATAACAATATTATTGATGGAGGAGCTGGACAAGATTCATTTATGATTTTATCAGGTGTTCCACCTGTAATAAATGGAATTGAAGAAAGATATACAAGTAGAGGTATGACTCTTGATGGACAAGATGGTTGGGTTACTCAAGGTGGACTAGGAGATTGTAGATTATTATCACTAATGAATAGTTTAACAATGAATAACAAAAGTTTAGCTCCATACGTAACTATTAACCAATCAGGAAACAACTATACTGTAACATTTAAAAATTATACAGCAGGAAATAACAGCATTACTGTTAATATTAATGATGTGAATGGTTCAGGTTATTCTGGTGGGGATTTAGATATAAGAGTTATGGAATATGCATTAAACAAATTAATGCAAAATAATGGAGATGGAAATTTAGAAAATTGTACTTGGAATAAATTATCTGAATATATTATAGGCAATAGCAAGATGGGTGTATATGGAAACTCATCAACAAAATTTAATCAAATATGGAATGATTATAAAGCTGGAAGAATTAACAATATGCTTGTATCAACAGCTAAAACATCAAATACTGCTGAAGGAATTGTAAATAACCATGCTTATGCAGTAAAGAATGTAACTGCTGATTATGTCGAATTAATAAATCCTTGGGATGATAAAGATATTGTGAAAGTTCCAATGACAGATTTTTATACATACTTTTCTCATGTTGCAGTTTTTGGAAGTGCATTATATGATGAACCATATATATATACAAATGGAACTGGAGGAGTTTCAAATGACTCATCTATCGTAGATATATACGCAGGTGATGATGCTTCTGATTTAGCAAAATACAATTATTATATAAGATTGTATAATGCAATAGTAGAAGCTGGTGGTTGTACTGTAATTCAAGATGATATGTTAAATAATACTGATTGGGTTACTAATATGATAAATGGAGGTTTTGTTTATATAAAAGCTGTAGATTATGATGGTGATTGGTATGATACAAATGTAGCTACTAATACCGGTTTACAAGAAGTAAGTAATGATATAAAACTTAAAAAGGCAGAAGCAAAATATGAAGCTGATATGAGAAAAATTGATGCTAAAGATAAGAAGTATGATACAGATTTAGCAGCATTAGAAGCAGAAAGAAATGCTATAAAAACAGAAATGGATACATTAAAAACAGTAGCAAATGATAACGTAGATAGAACATTTAAATTATTTAGTTAATAATATTTTAACTTATTTTATTTTTGATATACAATCAACAGGTATGGTATCTGAAACAAAAACTAATATTATAAATGGGGCAAAATTAATTGTAGATTTTCTAGAATCAGAAGGAGTAGACAAAATTTTTGGCTATCCAGGAGCTGTAGTTCTACCAATTTATGATGAATTAGGGAAGTCAAATAAGATTAAGCATTATTTATGTAGACATGAACAAGCTGCTGTTCATATGGCTGAGGGTTATGCTCGTGTTAGTAATAAAATAGGTATTGTATTAGTAACCTCTGGCCCCGGTGCTACTAATACAGTTACGGGTATATTAAATGCATATGCTGATAAAACCCCTTTAGTTATTATTGCTGGACAATGTGAAGAAATGGGATGTAATAATTTCCAAGAGGCAGATATGTCTAAAATTACAAGTTCTTGTACCAAGAAAAATTTTGTAATTACAGATGTAAAAAATATCTTATCAGTTTTAAAAGATGCTTTTAAAATAGCTCAAATGCCTCCCAAAGGACCTGTTGTAATATCTGTATCTAAAAATATTTTAATGCAGGAGTTTCAATGCAATCCTATAAAAAAAGAATTTATTCCAAATTTAACAGTTGAAACATCACAAACAAATATTATAAGAATGATTGATTTAATGAAAACATCAAATCGTCCAACAATACTTGTTGGTGGTGGCGCATATGCATCTTCTACATTAATAAGAGAATTAGTCCATATATGTAATTTCCCTGTTTTACATACATTAATGGGAAAAGGAATTGTTGATGATTTATCAATAGGAATGGTAGGTGTAAATGGTTCTAACTTGGCTAATGCTATTTTAGAAGATTCTGATTTATTAATAGTTTTAGGATCCAGACTTGATAGCAGAATTACAGGAAAATCTGAGATTTTTTTACCTCATACTAAAATTATAAACTTAAATGTTGAAGCTAATACTAGTTTAAATGTTAATATACATCAAGAAATAAATGGCGACTTAAATATAATATTACAACAATTATTATGTAATATTAAATCTCATCAAATAATGTTCAATTTAAAATTTGATTGGATTGATAAAATTGAGTCGCTAAAAAAATTATATTCTAATGAAAATTTAAGTTATATTTCTTCTGTAGATGATAGATTAGTTACAGAAACAGTTTTAAGTATTATTCACGATTATACGCAAAAATATAATCCAATTATTACAACTGATGTTGGGCAACATCAAATTCTTACTAGTAAAATATTTAAATCAAAGACTCCATATAATTTTTTAACTTCAGGTGGTCTTGGGGCTATGGGATTTGGTTTTCCTGCTGCAATTGGTGCTTATTTAGCTAAACCTGATTCTTTAATTATGAATATTACAGGAGATGGTTCATTTCAAATGAACATGCAAGAATTAGGAACTTGTTTGGAATATAAAATTCCGGTAAAAATTCTTATTATGAATAATTCTTCGTTAGGATTAGTCAAACAAGCCCAAGGAAGATTTTATGGAGGGCGTTATTATCAGTCAGATATGATTAATCCTGATTTTGTACAAATTGCATCTGCTTATAATATTAAAGGTATAGCCATAAGAACAGTAGATGAACTAAAACAAGCATTAAACAAATATATTACAAAAAATATTCCTGTAATTTTTGATATTCATACAGTTAATACTGAAATTGTTTAGACTTTTAAACTTGTTTTTTTAATTTCTTTTCTATACTTTTAGGAGATCTTACAAGTAACATTAATGGTAAGATTGCAAAAGATGCAATTGCAAAAACTCTAAAAGTATCAATATAAGCCCATAAATGAGATTGTTGAACTAATTGTTGATAAAGTCTTGCTTGAGCCATAAATGTTGCAGTCATTGGTTCTGTTAAGCCTGAAAAAGATGCTGCCAATGCTTGTACTCTTTCAATAAAAATACTATTTGTATCTGCTAAATTTCCCACCATCATATATTGATGAACCTGAGCAAATCTTGATACACAAGTAGTAACTATAGATGTACCAACAGCAGCACCAATATTTTTGAGTAAATTTTGAACACCACTTGCATTAGTTAATTGTTCATTTTTCAACGTACAACAAGATAAATTTATCAACGGTACTAATGCCATAATCATTCCCATACCAAATAGAAAGTTTGGTAATGCAATATTAGAAAGTGCTATTTGAAGATTTATTTCTCCGAATGCTAAACTTCCTAAACCAAGGACTATTAACCCCATTATAACCATTGGTTTTTCACCAATTATAGGTGTTAATGTTGCATTCAAAACTGTTGCAACAAGACAACCTGCACCTCTTGGAACCATTGATAAACCACTTAAGAAAGATGTATAACCCATCATACTTTGTAACATTGAAGGAAGCATTGCTGCAGAACCCATCATTGCACCCATTAAGAATACCTGAATAATTGTACCAAATAAATAATTTTTATCTTTCATTATACTTAAATCAACCAAAGGATTTTTTTTATTAAAGACCTGTGAAATAACAAAAAATATAAAACCCAAAGTTGAAATTGCAAATGTCCAACATATCCAAGTAGCCCCAAACCAGTCTGCATCATTTCCTTTATCCAAAAATACTTGAAATGCAATTAACCATACACATAAGAAAAAGAATCCTACAAAATCCATTGAAACATTTTTTTGTTTCTTAGCATAAGGAGGTTCTTCCAATAGTTTTGGTGCTATTGATAATACAAATATACCAAATGGCAAATTAATATAATAAATAAATGGCCAAGACCAGTTTTCAGTAATCCAACCTCCTATAGCAGGGCCTATAATTGGAGCAACAATTACTCCTAAACCAAACAATGCCATAGCTTGCGCCCTTTGATGTTTAGGAAAACTTTCTAACATTATAGCTTGTGTTAAAGGTAAAATTCCTCCTCCACCCAATCCTTGTAAAAACCTTGAAAATATCATCATACCTATAGAATGAGATATACCACAAAGGAATGATGCAACAGTAAAAATAAATAAACTAAACATAAAATAATTATTTCTACCCATTAATTTACAGAAAAAATCACTTGTCGTAATGATAATACCACTTGCGATTAAATAACTTGTAATAATCCAAGTAGATTCTGTATGGCTAACAGAAAAGCTACCTGCCATATATGGTAATGCAACGTTAGATATTGTTTCATCTAACGCATACATAAATACTGCAATCATTAGAGGTGCAGCTATTAACCAAGGATTTTTACTAGGTTTCCATTCTTCTGTAATTGTATTTGCTTCGCTCATTATTTCTTCCTTATCACTAATTAAATGAAATATTTTCTATTTCTGTAACTGCTTTTCTAAATTTTCTTAATTTTTCTTTCACTTCTTGTATTTCATTTTTTGGTATTGTTTCATGTATTCTATCAAATTGTTCTTTTGTCTTTAGTCTTAATTCATCATAAGTTTTTTTACCTAAATCGGTCATTACAGGAATTTTTACCATTCGTGAATTTTTTGTATCGTATAATCTAGTTATCAATCCTTTTTCTTCTAAAGAATCTAAAAATTTTCCAGTATGAGCTTTTCCTTTTAGTGTTGCATTTGCAAGCTCTATTTGAGAAAAGTTCTTATTGCAATCTATTGTGTCTAGTATTATAAATTCTTCTAATGATAAATACTTTTGAGTATGTTTTTCAAACAATCTTTTAAAAGTTTCATGGCATACTCTTGCTGATAATTCAAGTTCATATCCTAGAGAATCTATAAAGTGTTTATCAAATTCCATTGCTCCTCCATCAGTAGAAATTTTTACGAGTAGATTTTTCTACTAATGTATCAAAAGAATATTTTTTTGTCAAATAAAAAGACCTACATCTTTATGATGAAGGTCTTTTATTATAATGAATATAAGTTATTCAGAAAGCGATTTTATTAAATCATTAATCACATTTTCTTGTATTTCTATTTCTGAAATTCTTTCTTTTGTTTGTTTAATTAATTCTTCAGGAGCATTAGCAACAAATTTTTCATTTTTCATTCTGCCTTCTAAAGAATTCTTTTCATTAGTTAGTTTTGCAAGTTTCTTTTCTTGTCTTGCTATTTCAGATTTAATATCAATCAAATCTGCTAAAGGAACAATTAATTTTGAAGCAGAAACAACTGCTGTAGCAGATTTTGGAGGAAGTGGTAATGTTTCTTCTCCATATGATATATTAGCTACTTTTGCTAGCCTATGAATATAAGATTCTATAGCTTCAAAAATAGGTTTTTCATCTTTTTCAGCTCTAATTTCAACATTAATTTCAGTTGATGTTGGAATATTAAAACTTTGTCTTAAATTTCTTAATGAAGATATAGTATTGAATACTAATTCCATTTCTTTAGCTTCTTTAGGGAATGCTAAATTTTCTTCGTATTGTGGGAATTCAGAAACAATAATTGCAGATGTATTGCAACTGTTAGTTTTTGGAATTAATTGCCAAACTTCTTCTGTAATATGTGGCATTATAGGGTGTAACATTCTTAAAGACATATCAAGAACATATCTTAAAACTCTTTGAGTATTAAGTTTTAATGCTTCATCTTTCAATTGAATTTTAGCAATTTCAACATACCAGTCGCAATAAGAATTCCAGAAGAAATCATAAAGAACGTGAGCCGTTTCACCAATTCTGTATTCTTTAATATTGCTGTTAACAAGTTTTGCAACAGAATTCATTTTGTCAATAATCCACTTGTCAGCTATAGTAAGATTATTCATATCAACATCTTTTTCATCAACACCTTCAAGGTTCATTAATACAAATCTTGAAGCGTTCCAAATTTTATTTGCAAAATTTCTACCATATTCAAACTTGTCATCAGATACTTTAATATCTTGCCCCCCATAAGTACATAATGATGTCATTGTAAATCTTAAAGCATCACAACCGTATTTATCTATAATTTCAACAGGATCGATTGTATTACCTTTTGATTTAGACATTTTTTGTCCTTTTTCATCTCTTATAAGTCCGTGAATATATACAACAGGGAATGGAGCTTTTCCTGTGAACTCTAATCCCATTGTAATCATTCTTGCAACCCAGAAGAAAATAATATCAAAACCTGTTACAAGAACAGATGTCGGATAGAATTTTTTAAAGTCATCTGTTTCAGCATTTGGAAATCCCATTGTTGAGAAAGGCCATAATCCTGATGAGAACCACGTATCAAGACAATCAGAGTCTTGAACGTAATTTTCTGGATCTGGATTTTCTTTTGCAACAACCATTTCTCCTGTTTGCTTGTGATAATATGCTGGAATTTGATGTCCCCACCATAATTGACGAGAAATACACCAATCTCTTATATTTTCCATCCATCCTAAATAATCTTTTTCCCAACGTTGAGGAATAAATTTGATACGACCATCTTTTACAGCAGCAATAGCTTCTTTAGCTAATGGTTCCATTTTTACAAACCATTGTTCAGATAATAGTGGCTCAATTGTTGTACCACAACGTTGACATTTTCCTACATTATGTTCGTGATCTGTTGTTCTTAATAAGAATTTATTGTATTCAAGCATTCCAATTAATTTTTCACGACATTCATACCTATCTAAGCCATGAAATTCTTGAGGAACTTCGCCACATTCTTTCATTTTACCTTCTTCATCAATAACCCAAATTGGATTTAAGTTATGACGTTTACCTACTTCATAATCATTAGGGTCGTGTGCTGGTGTAATTTTTACAGCTCCTGTTCCAAATGATTTGTCTACATATTCATCAGCAATGATTGGGATTTCTCTACCTGATAAAGGTATAATGACTGTTTTTCCAATTAGTTCAGAATATTTATGATCGCTAGGGTGAACTGCAATAGCAACATCCCCAAAGATTGTTTCAGGTCTTGTTGTGGCAACTATAATTGCTCCATGTTCACCTTTTACCGGATAAGAAATTTCCCATAAATGACCTTGTTCTGTTTTATATTCTGTTTCAACATCAGAAATTGCAGACATACATCTAGGACACCAGTTAACAATATACTTACCTTTGTAGATTAATCCTTTTTCATAAAGTTTTACAAATACTTCTTTAACAGCTTGAGAACAGCCTTCATCAAAAGTAAATCTTTCTCTTGAACGGTCAAATGAAGCTCCTAATCTTTTGAATTGGTTTAAGATAGCTGATTTGTGTTCATTTGCCCAATTCCAAGTTTCTTCTAAGAATTTTTCTCGTCCTAAATCATAACGTGATAAACCTTGTTCTCTTAATTTCTTTTCTACAACATTTTGTGTTGCAATGCCGGCATGGTCTGTTCCTGGAACCCAAAGAGCTTCGTAACCAGCCATTCTATGATATCTTGTTAAAATATCTTGTAATGTTCCATCAAGAGCATGTCCCATATGAAGAACACCTGTGACATTTGGAGGAGGAATAACTATTGAATATGGAGGTTTTTTACTTTTATTATCAGCTTTAAAATATTCTCCATCTTCCCAAAACTTATAAATACGACTTTCTGTTTCTTGGGCATCGTATTTTGTTGGTAAATCCTCAATTTTAATTTTTGTTGTTGTCATTTATATTTCCTCTTCCTTATTTGTGATATTAATTAAAAATTATCACAAAAACGCAATAAGGTAAAGCAAAAAGGGAAATATAATAGGTGAATTTCTTTACTTACATTCCAAATTGATAATCTGGTGCATAAGGAAATTCTTCTCTTAGTTTGTTTAGATTGTCTTTATAATCATTTAAAGTAATTCTTTCTGCTTCTCGTGCTTTTATTTCTTTATAATTATTTCTATAATCTTCATAGTTGACATCTGCTTTTACATAGTTTTTTGTAGCTAGTATGTATCTTTTTGTTTCTTCATTATGTTGTTCTTTTGGTTTTCTCATTTCGGCTCTTTGGTATCCGTGTTCTTTTTCATGTGCAGTAGTTTCTATAATTTGTTCTTTTGTTTTAAGTGTTTTTTTATTTAAATTGACTTTACCATTGAAAAAACCATAACTAATATTGTCATCAGCAGGATTTGGATACTTATTATACCATTTTATAATTGTAAATGGTGATGAATGTTTAGGATTTTCAATAATATGTGGTGCAATTTGTCTAAATTGTTTTATTGAATATAAATGTAGTGGTAAATATTTATCTGTAGATAAGTCTATCATTTCATCAAAATGAGTTTTAAAGTCTCCAAATTTAAATAATCCTGAATCATTATTTCGTATATAGTTTTTTAGATAATAACCTTTTTTACAATCTTTGCTATATTCATAAAGGGATTGGTTTTCTTTTTCGACTGCAGGATATCCTGTTGTAAAAGATTCAATTTTTGAAATTGTTACTCTTGGATTAGAATTAGTTTTAGGATATGTTTGAATTTCTTCTGATTTTGAAAAAAAGTTTCCATTTTTTTTAGTAATACTACTAATTTTTCTACCACCCACAAGTAAAAAATTATAACTTTCTGGTTCAAAAATAGCAGTATCTTTATATTTTATATAATTTTTTTTTGTTTCAGTTAATTCATTAGGTGTTTTGTGTGTAATATTTCGTTGAAGTATTTCGCCATTCTTATCTCTAAAAGTAATTATTTCTGTATTATTAGTTAAAGGTTTAAAATCATGCCCAATTTGAACAATATCATAACTTTTAGCTTTTTGTGGGTATTTAATCCCTTTCAATTTTTTTGTTATAGCAATACCTGTTTGTTTAGTTATTAAGCAATGACCTGCAGAATTAAATTTTAACACCATAAAACACACCTTTACTATTATAATAAAGGTGCGTAAATAAAAAAATTGCTATTGGGGTAAATTTATATAAATTTATCTTTGTTTGCTTTTCAAATTTAAATTAATCAAAATCTATTAATGTAGAAACTTTTATTTCAAGTATATCAGCAAGTTCAAACAATTTTCTAAGACTAAGATATTTTTGTCCTCTTTCAACTCTACAAATATACTCAGTTGATAAATCCAACTTTTCAGCTAAATCTGCTTGGCTGATTTGTTTTTTATTTCGATATTTTTTTATATTTTGTCCTAAAAAAGTAATCTTGACATATGAACTAATTTATCACTATCGAACTTTGTTTTCTTCACCTCTAATTAATCTTCCGATATTTGAACGGTGAAGGTATATAATATAAATTGCTCCTAATGCACAATATGCAATATACGCAATAGGATTATGTAAATACCACATAATAAATGGTGATAGTGCAAGAGCGATAATAGAACCTAATGAAACATATTTAGAAATATATGTTATTACACCCCAAATAGCAGCAATTATTATGCCGACTTGCCAATTTAGAGCTAATATTGTCCCAACTCCTGATGCAACTGATTTTCCTCCTTTAAAATTTAAAAATATTGGCTTACTATGACCAACAATAACAGCAATAGCAGCTATAACAGGATAAATTCCTGTTGATGAATGTAAAAATTGACTTGCTAAAACTACAGGTAATGCGCCTTTAAGTGCATCTAGTAGCATAACTATAAAAAACCAATTTTTACCTAGAACTCTTTTTACATTAGTTGCTCCAGTAGATCCTGAGCCAACATTTCTTATGTCTTGTCCAGTTTTTGATTTTACAATTAGATATCCTGTTGGTATTGAACCAATTAAATAAGCTATAACAGTAGTAATTCCAGCATTAATTAAACTATTAATCATCTCTTTCCTCTTTGTATATTTTTGTATCAATCTTGTATTAATTACACTAGTAATTATATCAAAAAATGTTATAATAAGAATATCCCTGTTTGTTAAGTTAAGGTTTGTAAAAATTATTTGCCCCATTGAAATCATGTATGAATAAATGGACTTTATTAAGGTAAGTGATTTAACACATTTAATTTAAGAGTATCGTAGTATAAAGGCACACATGGTTAATATTTCAAAAATAAATTGGTTATCTATTGGAACATCCAATGTTGGTAAAACTCAACCAACTAATATTGGGGGTGCGAATGTTAAGCCTTTACACGGAGAAAATACATTACAAAACCGATTAGAAGCTATTGATCGTGGAGATTTTTCATCTTTATCTTCTTTAAGAATGTCCTCTAGTAATAATTTAGGGAGTGGTAGTTCTTTATTAGATAGATTAAATGCAATAGGTACAGGTGAACTTTCACCTAACTATGGTTCTAATGAACGAAAACTTGATTTTATGATGTAATTTTTATTTATTATGATTAATTCAATTATTTAAACTATTTAACTGAATTTAACTTATGTTAAAATTTTTGTATGAAAGAATTATTAATTTCTGCATTTAATTTGCATAAACTTGGGAAGGTTGATGAAGCAGAGAAAATTTACACCCAAATTTTAGAAAAAGAACCTAATAATATAAATGCTTTAGATTTACTTTCAAGAATTTTATTAGACAAAAAGGATTTTATTGCTTCAATTAATATTAATAAAAAAATATTAGAATTAGATTCTAGAAATCAAGATGCATTATTTGATATCGCAATAGCATATAAAAACATTGCAGATTTTGAAAATGCAATTTATTTTTATAAAAAAGTTATTGATTATTATCCTAATCTAATTCAAGCATATTATAATTTAGCAAGCATATATTCTGATTTAGGAGATATGAATAATGCAATTTATTATTTTAACAAAGTGTTAGAATTCACACCTGAAGATAAAGAAACAAAATATTTTATTGCTATTGCATATATGAAAAATCGCCAATATAAAAAAGGATTAGAATTTTTTGAAAATCGTTTGTGTCGAAAAAGTGCAGTTTTAACACAAGAACATACATATCCTAACATTATGAACAATGCTAAATTATGGCAAGGTCAAGATATCAAAGACAAAACTATATATACATATTATGAAGCAGGTTTTGGTGATGTTTTAATGTTTTCAAGATATTTTATTTTATTGCAAGAAAAATGTAAAAAAATAATTTTTAAACCACAAGTTCAACTTACAGAACTTTTTAGAGAAAATTTTCCAAATATGCATGTAATGGATTACTTTGAACCTGAAGAAAAATTAGACTTTGATTATCACATACCTATATTAAGTTTGCCTTATGCTTTAGGTTTGAATGAAGATAACATGTTTATTGCTAAAAAATCATATTTAAAATCAAATAAAGAAAAAGCTGAAGCATATCACAAAAAATTTTTCAATAATAATAAATTTAAAATCGGAATAAAATGGCAAGGAAATACGATGTATGATTGGGAAAGAGTTATTGATGTTAAAGAATTTATAAAATTATTTAAAATTCCAAATACAAAATTCTATTCTTTCCAAACATTTGAAGGTTCAGAAGGGATAAATGAGTTAAAAAAATATTATGATATTATTGATATTGGAAAAACATTAAATAATTTTTCGGATACAGCAGGAGCAATAGAAAATTTAGATTTAGTAATATGTAATGATACATCTTTAGCTCATTTAGCAGGGGCAATGAACAAACCTTGTTGGGTGTTATTACCATATTTATACAACTGGCGTTGGCACCAAGATTTATCGAGATGTGATTGGTACGACTCTGTTAAATTATTTAGACAATCAAATCCAAGAGATTGGGATTCTGTTTTTGATAAACTTTATGATAATTTATTGGCTATCTCCAATACTTAGGTGTAAATATAACTAAAGGTAATTTATTTTCTACTGCAAAATCTAAAAGTTCATCGTTAATATAACTACCTTTTAGTTGAAAAATTCCTGTTAATTCAGGATTTGACAATAAACTTTCTGAATAAGAATTATTTCTATCAAGAATATATTCTAATGCATAATTTGTTGCTTTTAGTATTTTAGGATCATTTTCTTTAATAAAATCATATGAAATAGTTTTACCATTAGCTTTTGTTTTTAAATCAATGATTCTCTTTAAGTATTCTGCTTTGTTAATTTGTAATAATGAAGGAATATAACATGTAGCATTGGCTATAAAAGAGGACATATTATTTGGAGATATTTCTTTTAATTTTGAAGGAATATATCCAAATTCATATATCATATCTGATTCACTTTTTGATAATGAAAAAATATCTTTTTCACTGTTAACAAAAATTTTCCCTAGTTTCCCTTTTAAAATTAAACCATTTTTATCATTTAAAGATGTTCCTGCAGTTGTATAATGGTTCCTTCCTACAAGACTTGCACAAATCACCTTATCATTTAATGGAAGTTGAAAAGCTTTAAAGTTTTTCAATTTCATAAGTTTTGTATTTCTTAGTCCATAATTTGCAAAACCAATATTATGAGTATGAACGTATGCATAGAAATTTGGAATATCATTAGCATTAGCAACCATTATTTTTCGACCATTAATAATTTCTTCATGGGCATATTTTAAAATGGTTTCTTTGTCTGTTTGTGGGATAATTTCCTCACAAGCGTTTAACTCATTGATTACATTTTTTAATTTTTTATCTAAAAATCTTGTTAAACCTTCTTTTTCTTTTGTTGAATATAACATTTGAGCCATTTCATAAGAATTACCTTCTCTTAAATCTTTTGCAGCAGAGAAAAATTCAAAAACTCTATCTGTAGAATAGATTGTCGATTTTCTTCTATTAATTGATATTATTTTATTATTAGTGGACATAAATCTTTCAGTCAAATCAGAATGTTTAATAATATTTGCAAGTTTTTCTGATTCATTCGTACTAAATCCATATTTTTGAGCAAAAATATAACTATCAAAAGCTATATCCTTCAAATTACTTTCTGATGTATTATGTAATAATCCTGCAATTGTTATTAATTGTTTATCTTTTTCTGATAATTTATTAAACTGAGGATTTGAATATATTTTTCTCAATGAAATTATTGTATCAATATTAAGTTTTCTTCCATCTGTAAAAATTTCAGATAAAGTCTTTTCGATATCAGTTAATTTTTCTTGACTAATATTAGTTAAATCAGATTTTATAAAATTATTTAATTTAGATCTAAATTTATCAACATGATTTTTATCTAAAGGTTTCATTTCTTTAGTAATATCATCAACTAATTTATCTATTAAAGAAATATATTCTTTTTCTGAAGTTGGAAGAAGTTTGGATTCAAAAATATTTTTTTCTTTTAATAGTTTTCCAGCATAACCACTTGCAGTTATGCAATCTAATAAATTATTTTTTTCTGCTAAAGTTAGTTCTTCAATTGTTTTATTTTTTGGCAATTGTACAAAACTAGAAGTAATACTTTTTAGTATTGTTTTAATATCTTGATCTTGTGCTTCATTTTTATCATCAAATATTGCATTATCAATAAGATTATTAATTCTTTCAGTTTCTTCTTTATCTTGTTTAAGTTTTAATGTCTTTGAATGCTTTAAATTTAGTTTTTTTACTTCTTGTTTTTGTATTAATTCTGCTTCAATTTTTTTATACGACTCTTTTTCTAAATTAGAATAATAATCATACATATCAGCATAATTCCAAGTATTTTGTTTTTCTCTTGGTTTTAAATTTTTATCAATAGTTTCTGATGATAATTTATTCTTATTATTTATAATAGATTTTATTTTTTGATATATATTTTGCGCTTCTTCTGTTGGTTTAAGTTCTTGATTAGGTAATTTTACTATTTTTTTCCACTTTTTATTTCGTATCATGTAAAAACCTGCAATTGCAGTTGTACCAATACTAACTAATAAATACTTTGCACCTTGATTTGTTTTTTTGTTATTATCAGAGTTATTACTAGCTACAGGCTTAGATTGAGGAACATTTTTAAATTTTAAATTTTGTTCCTTTGTATTATTACCTAATAAATTTGATTTAATATTATTTATATTTGAAATCATAGAAAACACAAAAACTTAACCTACTATATAATAAAGTTTTTGTATATAAAAAAATTGCCTAAAATATTAAATATTAGCTAATTATCCTATCCTTTAATTAATATTTTTTTAGCTTCATTGATTGGTATTGCAAATCCTATTCCTATATTCGATACATTGTCATCAGGATTATAAATTGCTTGATTAATTCCTATAACTTCTCCTGTTGTATTAACTAAAGGTCCTCCTGATGATCCTGGGTTTATAGCAGCATCAGTTTGAATTTTATTTTTTTTGTAATCAATTCTTGAAACGATGCCTTGAGTTAAAGTACCATTAAAACCAAATGGATTTCCTATTGCTAAAACTTTTTGACCTACTTTTATATTTGATGAATCTCCAAATTTAACTGTTTTTAATGGGTGTTTTGGCGTAATTTTAATTAAAGCTAAATCTTTGCTTAAACCAGTTTGTTCAATAATTAATGCATCATATTTTTCACCATTTGCAACTGTTACTTCAATATTATTACTATTATCGATAACATGTGAGCTTGTTAAAATTGTTCCATTTTTATCAATAATACACCCTGAACCACTCGATACTCCAGTAGGTATCTTTGCATCAATTGCAACTATTGCTGGATTAATTTTTTCATAAACATTTATATTCGTTATTTCTTCTCTTTCAAACGAAAAACAATTTGGTATAAAATTTATTAAACAAAACAAACTTATTATTATTCTTTTTAACATAAGATCTCCTCATATATATTTTGCTTTTAATATAAATAAATAACATCTTAAAAGAGAGATTCTAAAGAATATTATTGTTAGCTTTAAAATTTTATTTTATTATTGAAATAGTATGAAAAATGTTATTAGAAACTTATTAGATTGGATTTATAAAAGAAGATGTTATTGTTGTTCGTCTTCTAAAGAAAGTTTACCTATATGTTCAAAATGTTATAGTGAATTAGATTTTAATTCTCCAATGGTAGATAGAATAATTGCTGGCGTAAATGTTTATATTGCTGGTTCTTATGATAAGAATATGCAAAAAATTATTAGAGGTATAAAATATCATAATAAAAAAGAACTTGCATATTATCAAGCAAAATTCATGTATGAGTATTTTAAAATGTTAGATATTAATAAACAGTTTCAAGTTGTTCCTGTCCCTTTGCATCAAGATAGACAGAGGAAGAGAAAATATAATCATATGGAGCTTGTGGCAAAAGAATTTTGTGAAATGACAGGTTTTATACCAAATTTTGAATTGATAAAAAGAATAAAAAATACGAAACCTCAATATAAATTATCAAGAGTAGAAAGAATGAATAATTTAAATAAAGCTTTCATAATTGATTTATCCAAATATGTAAATTTACCAATTTTGCTATTTGATGATATATGTACATCTGGGGCAACCTTTGAATCTTTAATATTAGAGCTTAATAAAAATAATATAAAAAATATTACTTGCTTTGCAACAACAAGTCCTAATTTTTAGTTATTATGCATAACAATAAAAGCTGATATTGCAAGAATAACAAGAATAGTTGCAGTTATAAGTTCTATAACAACAGAATTAATAGGAGTATTATTTAAACAACATTGTATTTGATACCCCATTACTAAAACTTCTTTAAGAATATATATACATCCACAGAATAATCCTATCCTTAAACCAGAAGAAATAATTTCAACAAATGAATCCCAACTAGATTCATTTTCATCAAATTCAAGGGGTTTATTTTCATTATTATTATATTCCATATTTATAAATCCTATATTATTATATTAGCATATGTTTCTACTATGTAAAGATATGGAAAGTTTTTTATAAGATAGGTATAATAAAAATATGAATAAAGGTTTAGTACGTTTTTTAATAATAACAATGTTATGTTCTAATCTGTCTTGCTTTGCAGAAGATGTTTTTCAAGGGCATGCTCAAAAAGATGAAGAAAAACAACTTGATCAAAGTGAACTTTTTACCGGAAAAGTTGAAACCTTAGATAAACATGATGTTATTAAAATGACAGTTTCTCAAGTTATTGATGGAAGTTATTCATTAGAAGGTGATGAGTTTTTTGCAAAAGTTACCAGTGATGTATTGGGTGATAAAGGTGTCATAATTCCTAAAGGTACAATAGCACATGGAACTATTTATCAGACCTCAGAAGCAAAAAGACTAGGCCGTGATGGATATGTAAGTTTAAAATTTGATTATTTAATAACTCCAGATGGGCGAGAAATTCCTATAGAAGGTAATATGTCAACCAAAATGCATCCTGTGAAAGCTGTTGGTAAAATCGTTGCTACTGATTTAGGTTATACTGCAGCTGGTGGTGTTATTGGTGGATATACAGCACTTAATGCTTTGGGTATAGAAGCTGCTATTGCATCTCAAGGATATACTGTTGCAGGAGGTGCAGCTATAGGAGGAACTGTTGGACTTGCAATGTCTTTATATCGTAAAGGAAAAAATGTTCTAATTTCTCCAGGTGATGAAATTAGAGTAAAGGTTTCATCTTCAATGAACCTTCCTGTATATAAAGAAGAAGCTTTAAAGCAAAAAGAAATAGATTTCCCTGGTTTAAAAGTAAGAATTGCAAATATTCTATTTGAAAAAGATCCATTTGGAGAACTAAATACTGTAACTTTATCAATGTCTATTTCTAATATGTCAAAAACCGTATTTTCTGGAATGGATGTTGCTTTGGTAAATGATTTAGGACAAACATTTAATCCTACAGTTTTTGGTGATACTAAATTAATGTTTTCACAAATTAAACCAGGAGATAGAGTTGCAGGAAGAATGTCTTTTTCTGTAAATAATGTTAATGATTCTTTTTGGCTAACTTTTTATGATAGAATGACCAAAAAAGAAGTTGCTAAAATTTCACTTGATAATGCATATAAGCATGTATCTGACAAAACAAAGAAAAAGAATGATAAAATTCGCAAAAAGAAAACTAATTATTATAAAGAAAATTCTCCATTTGATGAATAATATTTTTTATAAAAATAAAAAGCTCCGATTAATTCGGAGCTTTTTATTAATAAAATCAAACGAAATAAGTTTTATTTTATTTAGTTTCATTATCTTCTATTTCTTCTATGTTTTCATCATTATCTTCTTCTATATCTACATTTTCTTCACCATCATCATCTGAAGAAAAATCATCATCATCATCTTCTTCTTCAAAATTATCTTCTTGAGAATCTGTATCATTATTCTCATCATCATCTTCTTCTTGTGACTCTTTATTTTTTTCTTCATCTTCAGCTTTAAGGATTTCTTCAATTTCTTTCTCGTCTTTTGCTCTGATAACAGGAATAGAAAGCATTAAAGCCATTTGATCATCTTCTTGTGCTAAATTTAAATCAAGAAGCTCTCTATCTAGTTCAAGATATTTTGATAGTAAATCAATAAGCTCATTTCTCATTCTTTCCATGATTGCAGGAGAAAGATTTGTTCTATCTTGCATTAAAACTAATTTAAGTCTATTGCAAGCAACATCTTTTGCAGATTCTTTATCCTTACTTTCAGCTTGATGAAAGAAACTTAAGACTTTATTATATAAACTTGCAAAAAGATCTTTCATCTTACACCTTACCTTTCAATTTAGTAAATAAGTTTTTAATCTTTTCTACAAAGCCCTTAGGTTGTCTTAAATCAAGGAAAGGAACATCTTCTCCCATGATACGTCTTGCAACATTTCTATATGCTTGACCAGCAAGAGATTCATCGTCATTGACTATAGGTTCTCCTTTGTTAGTTGATGTTATAATTCCAGTATCTTCTGGTATTACGCCAATAAGTTCTGCTGATAATATTTCTACAACATCTTCTACACTCATCATATCATTTGATTCAATAAGATTTGGACGAACTCTATTAAGAAGAAGTTTATAGCTTTCAATTTCTTCACGAGCCTCTAATAATCCAATAATTCTATCAGCATCTCTTACTGCAGACATTTCAGGTGTTGTGACAACAATAGCTTCAGAAGCTCCTGCCACTGCATTTTGGAAACCTTGTTCGATACCTGCAGGACAATCAACTAAAATAAAATCATATTTTTTCTTTAATTGTTCGCATATATCTTTTAATTGATCAGCATTAACAGATGTTTTATCTCTTGTTTGTGCAGCTGCTAATAATGAAAGATTAGGATTCTTTTTATCTTTTACCAATGCTTGTCTAAGTTTACATCTTTCTTCTACTACATCAACAATTGTATAAACAATTCTATTTTCTAACCCTAATAACAAATCAAGGTTTCTTAATCCTATATCTGTATCTATTAAAACAACTTTATTTCCAGCTTTAGCAAGTGCAGTACCAATATTAGCACTTGTTGTTGTTTTACCAACTCCACCTTTACCTGATGTTATAACTATTACACGACCAGTCATTAATCTTCTCTCCTTAATGTTTTATAAACTACTATTTGTTTATTGTTAATTCTTGCCTCTTCTGGCGTAAATTCATTTGTTTTTTGTACATATGGTACATTTATTGTGTCATTTCTTCTTGAATATAACCCTGCGATTCTTAATTGAATTGGATTTAATTTTAAAGCTCTTACTTTTGCATTAATATTTCCAGCTGAACCGGCATGAGCAATTCCTCCCAAAATCCCCCAAACTGAAATATCTCCGGTTGCGATTACCTCACTTCCTGGATGAGCATCTCCAACGATAAATATATTCCCTTCGTAAGTTACAGTTTGCCCAGAACGAAGTGTTTGAGTTAAGTATAATGTAGGTAAATCAGCAGTGTTTTCAGTGTTTTCTTCTAAATCATCTGGTGTAATTCCTTCAGTATCCAAAAGTACATACTTACCTTCTGAACTTCTTTCATTTGTTACTGATTCTTCAAAATCTTTACCAATACTTTTAGGCTCAATTAATTCAATATTTGTTTTTACAAAATCTTCACTAGTTTTAACTTCTGGTTCTATACCCAATACTTTATCTAATGCTTTTTGAACATCAGGATTTGATAGGATATCATCTTCTGATTTTTCATTATTTGAACTCTTGGTTTCTAAATTATTATTATCTATTGTAGTAATATTTTCTTGAAAATTTGTTGTTGCAAATGTATTATTCAAATCATCTAAATGTTCTGAAATTGTATTATTAAAATGGTTTTCCATATTAATAAGTTGAGTTTCTGTTTTTATTTGAATTCCTAAACTAACAGCAGATGCTTCTGTCATTGCTGATTTAGTTATAATAGAATTTAGATTTGATTCAATAGATTCTATTAAGGCTTTAATACTTAATAATTGTGATTGTTTTAAGTCTAAATCTCCTAAATTTAAACAAATATTTTTTTGTTTTGCATCATTTGTTTCTAATATTGTATTTAACTCAGTTGCAAGATGTGCAGTATTTTTTGTTTCGCTTAAATTAATTACGAAATCTTTTTCTGTGTAATTTTCCATATCCCTACCCACATTAACTAATACTATTTAAGGATAGCTTAAATATATATGTTGTTCAATAAAATGTAAATCACAATTACAATAAAGTTACAAAAAAAGACTTAGAAATTTTCTAAGCCTTTTTTTTTTGTATTTATATTAATTGAGATTAATCAACATATAACGGAGCTAATTTCTTTTCTTGTTGAGGAATAACTCCTTCTTCTATTGGCAAATAAACTCTGTAATCAATTACAGGGAAACAATTATCAATACTTTCAATTTCTTGAAGTTTTGCATCATCAATATTTCCAGAATCAATCATATCACATATTGTTTCAAATCTTTCAACATGTTCTCTAAATCTATCAGTAGCATAATCTTTAGCTTGCCATGTTGTAATTAAGAAAGGCCAATCTGAACTTTGTAGAAGTAAGTTTTCTCTAGCCATTTGATTTAATGCTCTATGTAACAACTTATCTTCAGGAATTGTTTCATATCTTGAAGCAATTTCAGTAATTCTTTTTTCACAAGAATGAATAATTGGCCACATCCATTCTGTTAAGTGGTTTTGCCATACATAGAAATGTCCACCTTGTCCCCAAGAACTTTCAGGGATTTGAATTGCTTCTGATGGTGGATATTTTTCTACATATTCACCTGCTGTCATTCTTTCAACTTCTGGTAAGTAAGTATTGAATTTTTTAATTACTTGTTTAATAAATTCAACACCTTCAAACCACCAGTGACCAAATAACTCTGTATCAAATGAAACCATAACTAAACCATCTTTACCATTATGAGCTTTTTTATAATCATTTAATAAATGGTAAATTAATGTAGTATAGTGATCAGAATTTTCATTGATTTTATTTAATGCTAATACTGGATCATAAAGCATCTTGTCTCCTAAATCAGTTGTAGGAGAAGTTATTCTCCAGTAATGCATTCCTGATTTATCATCTTTTTTATGGAATTCTCTGAAACATCCATCACCAGGATATCCATCAGCAGCAGACCAAACTTGATATCCAGCTCTGTCATTTCTTCCCATAACTGCAACTTGTGCATCAGGTAACCAATAAGCTGAATATGTATCATAACCTGTTGCTTCTCTTTCAGGTAATGGAATATATTCGATATTTCCATATACACCTATTACACGTCTATTTCCAATAGAATTACCACCTTCAATTACGTGTGATTCAGTAAAGAAATATTTAATATCATTATTTTGAAGAGTGACTTCAATAGCTGGTCTCCAATGTTTTTTACCATCTTTACCTACAAATTCATAACCTTGTCTATAAGCACATTCAGGCAACCAGCAACCTGATGCTTTTTTACCAAATAATCTTTTTGTTGTATCTGAACCTACTTTGAATTGTGCATTTAAGTTATTATCAGTTGCTAATAATGGT